>CAISYK010000520.1 GCA_903889605.1 uncultured Bacteroidota bacterium | reverse complement strand
TGAGAGTAAAAAACTATAAAAATCATGATCAGCTAATTTTATTAGGATGTGGGTTACATAATTTTAGAGTCAAGCAAAGAAGAAAACAATAATACCTTAACTTATATAAAGTCTATTCTTGAGAGTGTATTATGGATGAAAAAATAATAATAGAATTAAAGAATGCCCACTTGTCAGGCACTTGCCAGTATTGACTGAGCTATAAGCAAGCATTTTCGTAAATCCGCTCATCATATAGCCACTTTTGGCGGACACTGTTGACGACATAAAAACAAAAAACAGAAATTAAAAATGAAAAGTTTTAGATTGACAACTTTAATATTTGGACTGCTGCTCTTTGGTTGTAATCAATCTGACAACAAAACAGCTCCCACTACCAGCCAAACTTCATCAATCTTATCAGATGACAAACAAAATCTTGAACAATTGGTAAGACGACTTTATGAATGGCACGAAACCAAGAGTTCACATAATGACTTTGATCCAACAGCAGACAAGCAAGACAGTACTTACGTTGGGCTTGACCTAAAGAAACACGAGGAAAGACTTGCAGAACTTAAAAAGACAGACTTTTTCGCAGACCAATTTCTTGACAATTATAACAAAATTGCATTGACAATTGACGAAGAACTAAAAAGTAAAAAACTTGAATGGCTTGTTGGAGAACTTCCCCCCTTTGGTAACGACGCAAATCCATGGTGTAACTGCCAAGACAACCCAGACAATTATTGGCAAACATTGACCATAAACAAAATTATGTTGGACAATAAAACGGCCGCTTTTACCTGGACTTGGGGCGGCAATTTTGAATATAAAGTAAAAGCGATTAAGGAAAATGATAACTGGAAAATTACATATCTGCAGGGGTTTGACCTTAACGAATTTAATATAGCCAGATGACAGCAGACACATGAAAAAAGAACAACGAGCTGATAACACTGGGCTTTTGAAACTAAATATAAAAAAATGAAAAAAATCCTGCAAATTACAGTTGCTGCAGCATTAACTTTTTCTGCATTAAAAAGTACAGCACAACAGGATTTCGGCGCCATTTCACCGGACTGGACACTTACCGATATTAATGGTATCAGCTATAATTTATACACTTACCTGAATGCAGGTAAAACTGTTTTTATTGATATTTCCACAACCTGGTGTTCGCCCTGTTGGGATTACCATAATTCTCATGCCTACGATAGTTTATGGACTTTCCATGGACCATTAGGAGCACCGGGAGTGAGCGCAAATACTACAAATGACGTTATGGTATTTTTTATTGAAGGAGAAGGACAAAATACTACCGCACAATTATACGGCCCAACCTCGGCCACAGGAAGCTATGCAACGGATACACATGGAGATTGGGTAACAGGTACAGATTATCCGATTTTTGATCCAACTTTTACTAGTATACCCACAGTGGCCGCTTTTAATGCTCTTTACAATATAAGCGTGAATGGTTTTCCTAGTTGTATAATGATATGTCCTGATCGGAAAATAACTTCTGTTTTTTATGAGAATTATAATGAATTGCTTTTGGCAAAAAGCAATTGCAGCACAGCTTCGGTATCAAATGATGCGGAATTATTAAATTCAGATGATTTAAATTATAATCTTGCATCCTGCGACAGTGTTATCCCCTCATTCCGACTTGGAAATATTGGAACTAGTGCTTTAACATCTGCAGCAATTACAATAAAGGCGGATAATATTCCGCAAAAAACAATTTATTGGACAGGAAATCTCCAAACCTATTCAAATACCATTGTTACAGGAGTTAAAGTGGGTGCATCTGCTGTCGGGAATCATACAATTTCTGCTGACGTTTCTGTACCAAATGGTACCCAAGACCCAACAATATCAAATAATACTGCAAACGTATTTCCCTTTTTTAATATTTATCCACCTGTTGGCGGTCCTTTGATAAGTGAATCTTTCGAGAACGGAGGTATTCCTTCAACCTGGAGCATCCCGCCGGACGGCAACTACTATTTCGCATGGCAAACTGATGATTATGATGGATTAAACTCCTCTAAATCAGCTTATTTGCCGTTATATTATATGCCTGAAGGGAAAATTGGCTTTATGACATTGCCTCCTATGTCGTTTACCGGTGATACAGTTAATTCATTAACATTTGATATGGTCTATAAACAAGCCGGAAATCAAAATGTCCAATTGGAAGTACAGGTTTCTGCCGATTGCGGAACATCATGGACATCTGTTTATTCCAAAGCAGGGAATGCTTTGGTAACTACTGCCTCTGCATCTTATAATTTTGTTGAGACAGATTGGAGACATGAAGTTATCAGTTTGAATACTTATTCCGGTCAGCCAAAAGTACTTGTCCGATTTAAAGGAACTGTAGGACAGGGAACTTCTGGCGGGGCAAATGATGATATTGTCATTGACAATGTTAACATTTCAAGCGAAAGTATTAGTAATATAGATGCCGAACTATTGTCATCTGCCTTGTTTAATAATGGCCTTGCATCTTGCGACAGCGTTTCACCTGTTTTATATATTAGAAATGACGGCATCAATACCTTGACATCAGCTGCTATAACCTACAAGGTAGACGGTGTAATTCAAAAAATACAAAACTGGACAGGGAATATTGGTTCTTGTAACACTGCCATTACCACTGGTGTTAAAGTTGGAGCCTTAATATACGGCACTCATACCATCACAGCAATAATTTCCAATCCAAATGGAGTAACGGATCCTATTCCTTCAAATAATTCAACATCTCTATCATTTATTATTTATCCTCCGGCAGGAGGTGCTGCTATTGCTGAAACTTTTGAAAATAGCGGGATTCCTGCTTCTTGGACTTTTCGCACAGATATTACCAATACATGGAAGAATATATATATAATTGGTTTTAATTCCTATAGAAGTGTTCAATTACCATGGTGGTCAATAACTACAGGGCAAATTGATACCATGAAGTGTCCGCCTATGTCATTTATAGATGCCGCAGATCCTTCATTGACATTTGATGTTGCTTATATGACATTTCTTCTTCGGAAAGACAAACTGGAGGTGGAGGTTTCTACTGATTGCGGAATATCCTGGACAACTGTTTATAATAAGGAGGGGGAAATACTTAGCACTACGCCTTCACAAGGTGCCGAATATTTTCCTGGAAGCAATTCGCAATGGAGGCACGAAACAATAAATATGAGTACTTATGTTAATCAGCACATGGTGATGATACGTTTTAAAGGTACATCCGATTTTGGCAACAATCTTTTTATTGATAATATTAATGTTAATGGCTTGAGTCCTTATGCCGGTATAACAGAAAATAAACTTGCTGATAATGTAAGTGTTTTTCCAAACCCCGCAGCCACCGCTGTAACTGTTGGCCTCAGGTTTTCTGAATCAACAGCCCTTTCAATTGATCTTTTAAATACTTTCGGACAGAAGGTATTACATAAAAATTTCGGGAAAATGAATGAAGGCGAACACACTTTTTCCATAGATGTAAGTTCATTAGATAATGGTTTCTATTTTCTATCTATCACATCAGGGAATAAAATTATTACAAAGAAAGTAGCTGTTGATAGATAAAAAAGAAGGAAATTTTTTTAGACTAACGACTAAGAACATCTTGTTTGTTTTATGTCTGTTGGCAAATTTAAATTTAAAAAATTGTGCTGCTTAACAAACTAGGCTGAGAATGTTACATTCATTGCTTTATACCCAGGCAATGGAGCCTGAAGCATTCTGAAGATTTGTCCGGACTGTTTTATTACAGACATAGCGGTTATTGCGACAACATTATATCATTTATTAATATATATTAGTCCAATCTTAAGAAAACACCACGCTTTCTAGATTCCGCTAGGAATGGCCTGTGCGCAGTCGTTTCTAGCGGAATCGAGAATGCGCGTGGCTTAACTGAATAGGACTATTTTATAAGTGTAATTGGTATTATTCCAAATTTCCCTTTGGAAATGTTGGAATAAGTCAATTAACTTCTTTTGAAATATCATTCCATAGATGGTATTGCAAAAAAAACAATTAGCTGGATACATACAATTTGAAATTGATCGGCATAATAGAACATCGTTACTGTTAAACCGATTCATATTACCGCATTTGCATAGTTGTAAGTATACTTTTTTCTTAAAAAAATACGGCATTTACCCTACTATTTTACAGGATTCACATTAGCTCTCGTAGGTTTATTATTGCTTAAATTTGCTTATTACGGCTTATTAAATTTTTCATTTTGTTATTTGGTAAGCATCATAAAGCAGCCAAATTATATTTGTACACGGATGGAAACGTAACAATTAACAATAGGCCGCAAAAATTCTAATTCTCAATGTCAGAAAAGAAGAAATACCATCACCAAAAAGCAGCATTCAGAATAGGCAAAATGTATATGCCAGCATTTTGCAGTTATTACGCAAGTCATGGAGCGGCGAATAATCCCGAAACCACCCGCCAATCCGAACCAGATGACATTACCCTTAAGGAGCTTTTTATTTTAGAAAGACGCATGAAAATTAGGCAGCAGTTTAATCTTTTTTAAAAAAAATCAAATTGGATAACTCTTAATTTATTAGCTTTTTTATTAGTTTCATTTAGACAGCTTTATACAACTTTTTTCTTTTACTTTAAGTAATCTATATGAAAACAAAAATTTATCTCAATCTTTTTTTCCTATTTATAACTAGTTCGGCAATTTTTTCACAAACAGTTTCCCGCACTATTTATTATACTGGAGGAATAAGTCAAAATACATGTTCTTGTGCTCCTTGTGTAGGTTCAGATTATTGGTGCATAAGGAGTGCTACTTGGGGCTGCGGGACACCGGTGGCTGATAGCAGATCATTTCTGGATCCTGTACCTCCAGGAAATATTATTACCGGGGTCACAGTTACATATGTTGGTACCAGCTGCAACTTTGCCAGTATTAATACTCAAATAAATGCTTTTGTTATTGGTGCAGCTTCTGGTTGGGGAAATTGTATGTGCGGATCCTGTAATTCATTCTCGTCACCGGTAATGAGTTTTCCGTGCGGCATGCCAGGTTATAATTACGGAAACTACAACACGCTGTTTTGTGCCCCGGCCTCAGAATTTTGTGCTCAAAGAGTTGTAATCACCTTCAATTATGCCCCAAGTGCAGGAGTATTATCCACAGCACCAACTTCTGCAGCTGCCAGTCCGGCTTCGCTTTGCAGTGGTCCAACAACACTAACAAGAACAGGCGGTTCACTTGGTACTGGTGCAGTTTGGAATTGGTATACTGGAAGCTGCGGGGGAACACTTGTTGGAAGCGGATCTTCAATAAGCGTTACGCCTGCAGCAACTGCCACATATTATGTAAGAGCACAAGGCACGTGTAATACAACTGTATGTACGCCTGTCACTGTAACTGTTAATACGCCCTCTACAGCACCTGCTTCGGCAGCTGCGAGTATTAATCCTACCTGCGGAGGTGCAACTGCATTAACTGAAAGCGGCGGAATACTCGGTACCGGAGCTGTTTTCAATTGGTATTCAGGAAGCTGCGGCGGGACTCTTGTTGGTACAGGCCCTTCAATCAGCGTTTCGCCTTCAGCCACAACAACTTATTTCGTATCAGCATCCGGTACTTGTAATACAACTGCATGTGCCTCAGTAACTGTAAACGTAAGTGCGCCGTCTACTGCGCCATCCTCTGCAAGTGCCATCCCTGACCCTGTTTGTGCAGGTCTTGCGACTGCTTTAACCCAAAATGGCGGCTCATTAGGTTTAGGTGCTGTTTATAACTGGTATTCGGGAAGCTGCGGAGGAACATTGGTAGGAAGCGGTTCATCAATAAGTGTTTCGCCTGGATCTACAACAACTTATTTTGTTTTGGCATCCGGCCCTTGTAATACTACCAGTTGTGCACCTGTAACTGTCACTGTCAATTCTCCTTCTGCAGCACCTTCTTCAGCAACGGCAAGTAATAACCCAACTTGCGGCGGTGCAGTAACATTAACTGAAATCGGCGGCATACTTGGAACAGGAGCAGTTTATAATTGGTATTCAGGAAGCTGCAGCGGAACTTTAGTCGGTACAGGAGCTTCAATCGTTGTTTCGCCTTCATCAACCACAACCTATTATGTTTCAGCATCGGGTACTTGTAATACAACTGCATGTGCCTCAATAACCGTAACTGTAAATTCTTTTTCTACAGCTCCTTCATCTGCAATTGCAAGCCCTAACCCTGTTTGCTCTGGTCTTTCCACCGCCTTAACGCAAAATGGCGGATTATTAGGTTCAGGTGCAGTTTATAATTGGTATTCCGGAAGCTGCGGCGGAACATTGGTTGGGAGCGGAAGCTCTATTTCTGTGACTCCGGCATCTTCAACTACCTATTTTGTACGAGCAGAAGGGACTTGTAATACAACAGCATGTACCGCGGTCACTGTCACTGTAAATACACCTTCAACAGCTCCTGCTTCAGCAACGGCAAGTATTAACCCCACCTGCGGAGGACCTTCTGTATTAACTCAAATTTGCGGCTCACTCGGAACGGGAGCGTCATACAATTGGTATTCAGGAAGCTGCAATGGGACTCTTGTTGGTACTGGAGCTTCAATTAGTGTTTCGCCTTCATCCACTACCACCTATTTCGTCTTAGCATCAGGCACTTGTAATACAACTGCCTGTGCCTCAGTAACAATAACTGTTAATACCTCTTCTACCGCACCTGCATCTGCATCTGCAAGTGTCAGCCCTACCTGCGGCGGTGCAACAACATTAACTGAAATCAGCGGTATACTTGGAACTGGAGCGTCTTACAATTGGTATTCAGGAAGTTGTAACGGAACTCTTGTTGGTTCAGGCTCATCAATAATTGTGTCCCCTTCATCAACAACAACATATTTCGTTTCAGCATCAGGCACATGTAATACAACTGCATGTGTCTCAGTTACTGTAGCGGTGAGCTCGATTTCCACTGCTCCTTCATCTGCAAGTGCAGGCCCTAACCCTGTTTGTGCTGGACTAGCCGTAACTTTAACACAAATAGGCGGCTCATTGGGTTTAGGTGCTGTTTATAACTGGTACTCGGGAAGCTGCGGCGGAACATTGGTTGGGAGCGGAAGTTCTATTTCCGTAAACCCGACATCTACAACTACCTATTTTGTGAGAGCTGAAGGGACATGCAATACAACAGCATGCACATCAGTTACTGTGACGGTAAAACCTGTGCCTTTTGCAGCTGCCTCCCCTTCCTCACAAACTATCTGTTCTGGAAATACTACTTCCATTACTTTAAGCAGTTTTACCACTGGTACAACTTTTGCCTGGACAGTAGTTCAGTCCGGCGTAACAGGAGCTTCACCAAATTTCGGATCAAGTATTTCACAAATACTGACTGCTGCCGGACCAAGTTCAGGTACAGCAAATTATACCGTTACTCCGACAGCTGACGGCTGTGTCGGAAATCCAATTCCTGTAATAGTTACTGTCAAACCACTTCCTGTGGTTACCCCGACACCTGCGGCACAAGTGATATGTTCAGGCGGAATAACTTCAATTGCCTTATCAAGTAATGTTTCAGGTACATCATTTAGTTGGATTGCAGCTCAGTCGGGGGTGTCTGGAGCAACTAATTCGAGCGGGGCGTCTATCGCAGAGTTATTAACGGCATTGGGAGCGACGGCCGGTACTGTTGTTTATACAATAACCCCAACAGCAAATCTGTGTGCAGGAACTCCGGTTAATGTCAGTATCACAGTTAATCCTTTACCGGCAGCAGCAGCAACGCCTCCATCTCAAATAATATGTTCGGGAAGTACAACATCTATTTCATTAACAAGCAATGTATCAGGTACAAGTTTTACCTGGACCGCAGCCCAAACAGGCGGAGTGTCGGGTGGATCAAACGGGTTAGGATTTTTAATTTCAGATGTATTAACAACGATTACTCCTGGAACTGCTGTGTATACAATTACGCCAACTGCAAATAGCTGCATAGGAAATAACCTCACAGTAGTTATCACAGTTAATCCAAAGGATGATGCATCATTTTCCTATTCATCAGGTACCTATTGCCAAACTGGTAATGATGTTTCAGCTGCGATAACAGGTTTGCCTGGCGGTCTTTTTTCTTCTTCTGCAGGTTTGGTGTTTTTAAATACTTCAACTGGTTTGATTGATTTAAGTGCAAGTATGTTAGGAACCTATAGTATAACATACACAACAAATGGGATTTGCCCAAATACCAGTTCGGTTGGAATTACTATTACAAGTAATCCAACTACAGGTTTTAGCTACACCGGTTCTCCATTCTGCCAAACAGGAAGTAATCCTTCACCTAATTTTGTACCTGGAGCATTTGCGGGAACTTTTTCATCTGTCCCTGCTGGTATAACTTTTGTAAATACGAATACCGGTGTAATTGATTTATCACTGAGTTCTCCAGGAACATACACAGTTAAAAATATTATTGCCGCAAGCGGAGGTTGCGCTGCAGATAGTTCAACTGCGAATGTTACCATAAAATCGACTCCAACAGCTTCCGCAGCGCCATCATCCCAAACAATATGTTCTGGAAATAGTACTTCTGTTAGTTTAAACAGTATTACTCCAGGAACAACTTTTTCCTGGACTGAATCTCAAACAGGTGCAGTGGGAGCAGTACCTGATTTCGGACCAAATATAACTCAAGTATTGACCGCCTCAGGCTCTTCTCCAGGTATTGTGACCTACTCTGTAACACCAACAGCCGCAGGTTGTGTAGGAAATCCAATAACCGTATTGGTGAATGTAAATCCTCTCCCGACAGCTGCCGCGACACCATCATCCCAGGCAATATGTTCAGGAGCGGCATCTTCTATCGTCTTATCAAGTAATATTTCAGGAACATCATATAATTGGACAGCAGCTCAAACCGGGGTATCAGGAGCTTCAAATTCAAATGGCGCAGCTATCACAGATGTATTAACCGCATTAGGAGTAACAGCAGGCACCGTGGTTTATACAGTCACTCCTACAGCAAATTTATGCGCAGGTAATCCAATTACCGTTACCATTACGGTTAATCCATCCCCATTGGCAATTCCAACACCGTTATCCCAAACAATATGCTCAGGAGGTACAGCAGCCGTTTCGATAACAAGTGATGTGGCAGGAGCTGCATTTACATGGACTGCTGCTCAGACAGGAGTGACAGGAGCTTCAAACGGGCCAGGAGCTGCAATCAGCAATGTTTTAACAATTACTGGTACATCACAGGGAACTGTAGTTTATTCAATTACAGCTTCAGCAAATAGCTGCGTTGGAAATCCAGCTCTGGCAACAGTTATCGTTAACCCATTGGATGATGCATCATTTTCATATTCATCTTCTACTTATTGCCAATCAGGGGCAGATACTTTTGCCTTAATTACAGGTTTATCAGGAGGTCTTTTTTCCTCCGCGGCTGGTTTGGTGTTTTTAAACACATCAACCGGGTTGATTGATTTAAGTGCCAGTATATTAGGAACATATTCGGTAACATATACAACCAACGGAATTTGCCCCAACAGCAGTATAATTGTCTTAACTGTTACAAACTTTCCAGCTGCAGGATTCAGTTATTCCGGATCTCCTTTCTGTCAATTTGCAAATAATCCAGTTCCCGTTTTTGTTCCAAATGCGTCTGCCGGTATTTTTTCAGCCTCACCTGCAGGCTTAGCATTCGTAAATGTAAATACCGGTGAAATTGATTTATCACTTAGTTCTCCAGGGACATACTCTATTAGAAATATTATTGCCGCAAGCGGAGGATGCTCCGCTGACAGTGCTTTTACTAATATTACAATAAATTCGACTCCCGATGCAGCTGCATCGCCTTCACCGCAGACAATCTGTTCAGGAACAATAACTTCAATTGCTTTAACAAGCTCACTGCCTGGAACAACATATAGTTGGACTGCTTCTCCCTTAAATGTTTCGGGAGCTTTGTCGGGAAATACTGCATTAATTGCTCAAACCTTATTATTAACAGGAACTTCTGCAGGCACAGTAGTTTATACTGTTACACCAACTATAGGATCCTGTACCGGAGCTTTGCTGATGGATACAGTTACTGTAATCCCTATGGATGATGCAGCCTTTAATTACCCATCAGCAACCTATTGTATCTCAAGTCCAAATCAAACACCAGTAATTTTCGGTTTACCAGGAGGCATATTTTACTCCAGTCCTGTTGGTTTATCAATTGATTCAGTTACAGGTATAATCACTTTATCTGCTAGTACTGCCGGTATATATACAGTTTTTTACACCACAAATGGTATATGTGCAAATACTAGTTCTATAACAATGACAGTAGATAACAATACACCTGTTTCTGGTTTCAGTTATTCTAGTGTATCCTATTGCCAAAGTGAAAATAATCCTTCTCCAATTTTTGCCCCTGGTGCCAGTGCAGGCATTTTTTCAGCAGCACCTTCAGGCATAGTGTTTGTGAATACAAATACAGGACAAATAGATTTAGCATCAAGCACACCAGGAACATACACCATATCTAATACAATTCCAGCAAGCGGCAGCTGTCTAGGCTCAAACTCAACAACATCATTTACAATTGTCAATATGGATGATGCCTCATTCGTATATTCTTCAGCATCATATTGTTTAAACGGGGCTAACCCAACACCTGCAATTACAGGTTTGCCCGGAGGCACTTTCTCTGCAATTCCTGCAGGTTTAAGTATAAATTCATCAACCGGTACTATTAATTTACCAACAAGCACTTTAGGTACATATATTATTTCCTATACAACTGTTGGTGCTTGTCAAAATACAAGTTCTATTACTATGACTATCACCGGCAGCAATCTAATTGCCGATTTCACTTATGCCGGTTCCTCATTCTGCCAAAATGGAACTAATCCTTTTCCTGTTTTTGCTGCTGGAGCCAGCGCAGGGGTATTTTCATCAAATCCAATAGGTTTGGTTTTTATTAATATTAATACCGGCGAGATTGATTTAGCGTCAAGTATACCTGGTTTCTATACAATTATTAACACAATTCCGGCCGGAGGAGGATGCGCCGCGGCTATTGCATCAACTGCAATAACTTTGACTCCTAATGATAATTCTTCTTTTGTTTATTCCTCAGCCGCTTACTGCACTTCAGGTAATCCTCAAATACCTGTTATCAGCGGTTTGCCCGGCGGTACTTTTTCATCAGTTCCTGCAGGTTTATCTATCGATCCTTCAACAGGTACAATTACCTTGTCAACATGTGCCTTGGGTGTATTTACTATTTCTTATACAACCAATGGAGTATGTCCAAATACAAGTTCAATAGCCATGACTATTAATGATTCCGCACCTTTTGCAGATTTCAGTTATCCGGCACCTATTATCTGTCAGAATTCAGTTAATCCATTTCCTGCTTTCGGGCCTGGTGCAAGTGCCGGGATTTTTTCGGCTTCTCCGGTGGGATTAGTATTTGTGAATGTAAATACAGGGGAAATTGATTTAGCATCAAGCACACCTGGTGCATACACTGTTGCCAATACAATCCCTGTTAGCGGTGCTTGTGCGCAGGTAATTGCATCAGCTGCAATTATTATAAATGCTGTTCCAACTGCTGCAGCAACACCTGCTTTTCAAAATATCTGCAGCGGAAGCAGTATATCCATTGCCTTGTCAAGTTCAACAGCTGCTACAAGTTATGATTGGACTGCGGTTCCAACTGGTGTATCAGGAACAGCAACAGGATCAGGGTTCGGCATTTCTCAGGTATTAAATCTAACAGGAACTAATCAAGGTAATGCTGTTTACACAATTATTCCAAATTCAAATGGTTGTTATGGAGCCTCAACGTTCGTAACAATTATTGTTAATCCAATACCTGCGGCAGATATTACAGCAGTAATAATTACACCGGCATCCTGCGGCAATGCTTCGGGCTTAATATCAGGAATCGTAATGACTTCCGGACAAACTCCGTTTACCTATCAATGGAAAGATTCATTAAATAATATTGTCGGAACTGATCCTTATTTGAATAATACGGCAGCGGGCAGCTATATACTTACTGTTGTTGACTCAAACGGCTGTTCTGTCACTGCCGGACCATTTATAGTGTCTGCTGTGCCTCCTGTAGTTGCGGCATTTACTTTGACACCTATAACCGGAGAAACGCCGTTGACAGTTAACTTTACAAATAACAGTTCAACAACTGCAGTAAATTATTTATGGCATTTTGGAACTGGTGATTCCTCAATTGTTGAAAACCCAATATATACTTACATTCCTCTGGGTAATTTCATTGTTTGTCTCACGGCTTATGATGGTTTAGGATGTTCGGATAGTGCATGTTCTGCAGTTGATGTTTATATAAATGCAGTATTTATTGTACCAAATGTATTTACACCGAATGGTGATGATATAAATGATGAATTTACAATTCAGGCTAAGGGTTTAAAAAACATGGATGCACAAATATTTAATCGTTGGGGACAAAAAGAATATGAGTGGCATACAACAAATGGAGGTTGGGATGGCCGTACAGGCAGCGGATTAAAAGCTCC
Organism: uncultured Bacteroidota bacterium; assembly: GCA_903889605.1. Classification (GTDB taxonomy): domain Bacteria; phylum Bacteroidota; class Bacteroidia; order 2-12-FULL-35-15; family 2-12-FULL-35-15; genus 2-12-FULL-35-15. The sequence goes on along the minus strand of CAISYK010000520.1, from coordinate 2,869 downwards.
CGAAGGAACATATTACTTCATAATTGAAGCAACCGGCAAAAACGATGAAAAATACCTTGAAAAAGGCTCTTTCACACTTATTCGAGGTAAATGAGTAACCGATATGATTGCGGTTTACAATCCACAATAATTATTTCGTTCGTTTTACTTATTTTTTTCTCCGAAAAAACCAAAATTTCCGCCATGCCGCTTATCCAGAGGATAGTTCATCTTGGGGTTTCTTAAAAAAAATACAGTATTTACCCTACTATTATAGTGTAATCACCTTATTACTATATGGTTTATTATAACTTAATTTTGTTTAATTCAAATGTATCATTGATAAATGCTTAACCAAGCTGAATTTGTCAAATGTAAATAGTTATAAAATCATTACAGTTTACACAATTAACTAAAACTTAAATTCATGAAAACAAATACGCTGCTTATAAAACGATTAAAAAAGAAAGTTGTCATTTTGGTCTTGGTTTTATGTTCAGGATTTTCTGTGCAAGCACAAAACATTTCCATTCAGGGAACTCAGTTTTATGTAAACTCATGTAATCGTATCTGGCTGAACGGGGTGAATACTCCCTGGCACAGTTGGAACGATTTCGGCGGCAGTTTCGACAGGAACTGGTGGAACACTCACTTTCAGACCTTGAAAAGTCAGGGTGTCAATTGTTCACGCATCTGGTTCAGCTGCAATGGAAACGGAGCTGTTTTAACAAATTCGACAGGCGTTACAGGATTGTCTTCTGCCTTTTTTAAAGATTGTGATTCACTTTTTGCAATTGCAAAGAGGAACGGAGTATATATTGTTGCCACTATGATGTCTTTCGATCACTGCAAAAGCCCAAACCCTAATTTCCAAAACTGGCGTAACATAATTACTAATCAGGCGGCCTCGCAAACCTATATAGATAATTATTTACTTCCGTTTGTAAACCGCTATAAAAGCAATCCTTATTTATTTGCGATTGATTTTTGTAATGAGCCTGAATGGATATCTGAAAATGCAGAAGACGGACAGCTGCCTGTTAGTAATTTGCAGCGTTTTTTCGCAATGTGTGCGGCTGCGGTACATAACAATTCTAATGTTCTGACAACTGTCGGCTCAGCCTGCATAAAATGGAACAGCGACAATTCAGGTTGTGTCGGCAACTATTGGAAAAACGCAGCTCTGCAAAGTGCCTTCAACAACCCAAAAGCTTACCTCGATTTCTATTGTGTTCATTACTGGGGCTGGATGCACCAATGGTTTCAATCGCCTTTCGAAAAATCTCCAACTAATTATGGGATCAACGACCGGCCTGTCATTATAGAAGAACTTGGAGGTAAAGATGCAGATTTAATCGACATTCCAATGACCGTAACTCAGTCGTATGAAACGGCGTTCACAAAAGGGTACCAGGGGAATTTGGCGTGGACATCCAATGGTGTGGATGCACATGGTGACATAACAACTGTGGGTCCCGCTGCATTGTCTTTCAAAAATAATCATACTTCATTAGTATACCCGGTAAATACACCATCCCCAGCAACAATAGCTGCAAGTGGTTCAACAACTTTTTGCCAGGGAAGTTCAATAGTACTCACAGCGAATCCGGGAACTTCCTATTGGTGGAGCAATAATGCAACAACTCAAAGCATCACAGTTACAAACCCTGGCAATTATTATGCGGCGGTAACAAATGGTATTGGATGTTCAGCTTCATTGCCAAAAACTGTTATAGTAAATCCTTTACCGCCAACACCAACTATAACAGCCAGCGGTGCAGCTGCCTTTTGTCAGGGAAATTCTGTGATACTTACAGCAAGTTCTTCAAATTCTTATTTGTGGAGTAATGGTGCAGCAACCCAAAGCATTACTGTTACAACTGCCGGAAATTATTCCGTATCAGTGACTAATGTTAACGGATGTTCTGCTTCTTCAGCGCCTGTGGCTGTTACTGTTAATCCATTGCCTTCAGTACCGATAGGAGCTGCATCTCAAGCTTTTTGCAATGGCGCCGCGATATCTAATTTGTCAGTAACTGGAACAGCCATTAAATGGTACGCTGCCTCAAACGGTGTTTCAGCCTTAGCGACAACAACGGTTTTGGTAAACGGGACACACTATTTTGCAAGTCAAACAGTAAATACTTGTGAAAGTGCCGCACGGTTTGACGTAACTGCGGCAATCAATACCGCAATCAATGTTCCGTCTGCGCCCTCAGGAACCATAGCTCAAACATTCTGCAGCAGTGCAGCTATTTCTAATTTATCTGCAGCGGGAGCCGGCATTAAATGGTATGCCGCATCCAGCGGCGGGGCGGCCTTAGCTGCAGCAATGGCGTTGGTAAACGGCACGCATTATTTTGCAAGTCAAACAGTAAATACATGTGAAAGTGCGGTACGGTTTGATGTAACTGCGGCAATCAATGTTACGCCGGCACCAACCGGCACGGCCACTCAAACTTTCTGCAATAATGCGTCAGTTGCCGGCTTATCAGCAGCAGGAACTGCTCTTAAATGGTATGCTGCATCTATTGGTGGTACGGCTTTAGCAGCAACAACTGCTTTGGTAAATGGAACGCATTATTATGCAACTCAAACTATAAATGCTTGTGAAAGTGCAGCACGGCTTAATGTAAAAGCTGCAATAAATGTAACATCTGCCCCAACAGGGACAGCCACTCAAACTTTCTGTAATAGCGCCTCATTAGCTAACTTATCAGCAGCAGGAAGTGGTATTAAATGGTACGCAGGCTCCACTGGCGGTTCAGCCTTAGTATTTGTAACGAAATAATATGTACATTTGTTGAAAAACAAAATGTATGCAATCAGATAATCTTATCCGTGTGAAGTATAGGAAAATACTTCCATTCTTAAATGAAAAACAAACAAG
>CAISYK010000519.1 GCA_903889605.1 uncultured Bacteroidota bacterium | reverse complement strand
CAATCGCATCAGCACATTTTTGTCCGTCGATGGCCGCAGAAACAATTCCTCCCGCATAACCGGCTCCTTCTCCGCATGGGTACAATCCTTTAATCTGAGGATGCTGAAGTGTTTCGGAATCACGAGGAATTCGAACAGGGGAAGATGTGCGTGATTCTACACCAACAATTACAGCATCATTACTTAAATAACCGCGCATTTTTTTTCCGAATTCCTGAAATCCTATCTGCAGCCGTTTACCAATTGCTTCAGGAAGCAAGCTATGAAGCGGTGCCGATTTTATCCCTGGCTGGTATGACACATCAGGAAGTGAAGATGATAATTTATTGCTCACGAAATCCATTAAGCGCTGAGCTGGAGCGGTTTGTGTTTGTCCTCCTTCATTCCAGGCCATTTTTTCAAGTGCCTGCTGGTAACGCAAACCTGCTAATGGCCCATATTGCTGATAATTTATTAAATCTGCGGATTCAGTGGTAACAACAATTCCTGAGTTTGCATAAGGATTATCTCTTTTTGAAGGCGACCAGCCGTTTGTTACTATTTCTCCCGGTGCTGTGGCACAAGGAGCAATGATTCCGCCAGGACACATACAAAATGAATATACTCCGCGACCCAGGGCTTGATGCACCATGCTGTATGATGCGGCTGGTAAATATTCGCGTTTCTTTTCAACCTCACTTAAAGTGCAGTGGTACTGCAGAGAATCAATTAAAGCCTGCGGATGTTCAACGCGGACCCCCATTGCAAAGGTTTTAGCTTCAATTAAAATATTTTTTGAATGCAGTAATTCAAAAATGTCTCGGGCGCTGTGCCCAGTTGCAAGTATTACAGAATCAGCAGTAAATTCCAATGTTGTTGTAACTGGTTGGCGAACTATAATACTACTAACAGGGTTTGAAACACTGACATTGTTGATTTCAGAAGTATCTAATTGGTTACAAACAGCACCTTTAATGCAGTTGTTTTTAATAATAAAATCAATTAGATGCGTATTGAAGTGCACTTCTCCACCATTATCAATAATGGTTTGACGCATGGCTTCAATAATTTTCGGGAGTTTATTGGTTCCTATGTGAGGGTGGGCTTCAATTAAAATGTTTTCATCAGCGCCATGAGCTGCAAATGTTTCAAGGATTTTATTTATATCTCCCCTTTTTGTTGAACGCGTATATAACTTACCGTCTGAGTATGTCCCAGCACCGCCTTCACCAAAGCAGTAATTTGAATGAGGGTTTACTATATGTTCTTTACTTATTGCGGCCAGATCCCGCCTGCGGCTTTTTACATCCTTACCCCGTTCAATAATGATTGGTTTTAATCCGTTTTCAATTAACTTCAATGCGGCAAATAACCCTGCAGGTCCGGCACCTACAATGATTACAGGTTTTTTATTCGATACATCGGAATAATTTATTTTGTAAGAAGCCGGAACAGGAACTTCTTCATTAAAATAAACAAAAGCCTTTAGATTTATTTTAATGTTTCGGGAACGTGCATCAATAGAGCGTTTTAATATTTTAACAAATGTAATTTCCGATGTGTTTATACCAATTTGCCGGGCCACAATTTGTTTAATAATGGTATCGTCAGAAGCATCTTTAGGTGATAGTACAAGGTTGAGTTCTTGTTTCATATAGTTTCAGGCATGTATTTATCATGCGATAATTTTGTAAGATCAGAGAAGCAAAATATTCAAAAAAAAACACAGATTCGTAATTCGTTGAATTACCCCTCAAACGTAATAGAAATTAATAATACTTTTGAATTAATCTTATCAATTGCATTTGAAAAAACAGTATTGTCTTTAATTAACATATTTCTAATACCTACACTTAGTTTTGCTTCGACGGCAAATTTAAAATATTGAAAATAAAAT
>CAISYK010000518.1 GCA_903889605.1 uncultured Bacteroidota bacterium | reverse complement strand
TTACGAACCCTTCGCCTAATACCAATTGGATTTTTGATGCATCATTATAGAAATACTCTTTTAGCAAAGGAATTATTTTATTTTTAAATACATCTTTTAATTTCTCCGCCGTGGTAATATCCATAAAGTAGGAATGACCGATTTGATGATCTTCATTTATTAAATAACATAAGCGTTTATTAATTGTACGCAATAATCCGGCTAAATTAATATCCTTTGTTTTTTCTATCAGATTGTAATCCGGCATCTTCTCTATAAAACTAAAACGTCTGCGTAATGCTGTGTCCAATGCTTCCACACTCCTATCGGCAGTATTCATAGTGCCGACTATATATAAATTAGAAGGAACAGAAAATTTTTCTTTACTATATGGTAATGTAATTTCCAATGATTCCGCCTTTCCTTCTCTTTTATCTTCTTCAATTAATGTAATTAACTCACCAAATATTTGAGAAACATTCCCCCGGTTTATTTCGTCAATTATCAATACATATTTTTTATCTTCCTTTTTAGTTGATGTAGTTAGTTTGTGTTTTTCCTTTAGAAAATTAATGATGCCAGTAAAATATCCTTCCCAGCCAACAAAAACTTTTTCACCATTTAACTCCCTCAATAATTTTTCTTTTGTAAAAACACCTTGTTGATTTTTATCTTTTCCTGTTAGTAATTTTAAATTGTTTTTTGAATTTACAACCACATTAAATGGCTTATTGGTAGGCGTCTTTAATTCTAATGGTTCTCCATCAAGTTTTGCGAGTTCCTTCAATAAGGAATTATAAGCCTCGTCAAAGTTTGAACTACTATTGCTCCGAGCATTATCACAAATCATTTTGAAAATACCGGGAACCACATCATAACCAACTTCTCCATCATTATCATTTGGAGGCAGTGGCTTAATTCCTTCAATAAAATCTTCATAACTCATACTTTGATGAAAAGTGGTAAATACAATTTGACCTTCTTTTATTTTTGCATCAAAAATATTTTTAATGTCCTGCCGGCTTCTACCTGAAAGGTTTTCGCCTATTATTTCAAGTGCTTGATTAATTGAATTGTAGGTTTTCCCAGTTCCCGGCGGGCCCAATAAAATCTGATTTAGCGGGTGATTATTTTTCATGTTCATTTCTTGTGTGTCTTCTTCCTTTATTATATCTTTTTCCTGTTCCATAAACTCTATAAAACGATTAAACGCATTGCTTGCTCTATTATTCCCTCTTTCATTAACTGCATTTACTTCAGGAATTTTAAAATATTCTTCGAAATATTTTTTCAATTTTGGGATTGAATCAACATTAAATAATGAAGCTTCATCTATTATTTTTAATTTTAAAAGTTCGGTGTTTATCGCCTTAATCCCATTATAATATTGGTTTATAGAAGTCCCAGAAAGTTTAATGCCATTACTTTGTTTATATGTATTTGATAGCCAATTCCTAAATTCTTTAAGTCGATTTTCCATAATTCTCTCATTTTTATTATCATCTTCATTTTTCTTTACTGTTTCAAATCCCAAGGCATTTAAGTATTTATTGGTTGGTTCTCCACCACCCAGAGGCCATAGAAATTCTCCCGTAGCAAGATCGTGAGCATATTTCATGATTTGCTTTGGTGGATAGAGCTTCCCGTCAATGAGAACGTCAAATTTCGTAGATTCACTTATTTCATATTTTCCGCTATCAAGTATTTTTGCAGCTGCAATAATATGTTCTCGTGTTATTTTGTTCGGTTCAAAAGACATAATAATTAAATCCTCGCTGCTTTAATATTAGAATTTATCATATTGGAAAACTTACTTCTTCTACTTGTCGCATTAGTGAGAAAATTATTTGCTTCGGCTCTTTCTGCACTTGTAATAATACCACGAGGCAAATTAGCTACTATTTTATTCATTCTGTAACTTGCTAACTTTTCCCTCCTGTCTTCAACTAAAGATGTTCTAGTGTTGAGACCCAAAATATCAATGGTTCTTTGGGCGCGAACATTTCTTTTAATGGGAATGGCCGTTTCATTATTATATTCAATTAATTTTTCAGCTACTTCATTTATTGGATCAATCAGAACAGGGCTTTCTAAATTAATATTTTCATTGTGATCCTTACATCTATTAATCTCACCACCAACAAGTGGAAATTTATTTCCTTTGAATTCTTGACTATTACAATCACTACAAGCGAGTAACATATTCCACCAAGAATATGCTAACCAGTAGTAACCAGGTTGAATATAGTTGCCATTAACTTCCTCTGTTATAACCGCAGCTTTTGGTCTATAATGTTCAATATCACCTTTGTCAATTTTTTTTTCACAGTAGCCACATTTGCCATCTTGAAGGATAATTAATCTCTCCCGGAATTCATCAACACCGAAAGCTTTGTTAAATTTATATTTACCATTTTCAAAGGGTCGACTATCGGATTCATAGTCCCCAATTGTTGTTTCAGTGCTAACTACCCATTTTTCAATATTCTTGACTACCCCTATTTTGAAAATTACTCTTGGTGGATTGTCATCTCTATTAAGCTTGATCATGTCTTTTAAGTTTTTCTGCTACTCGAGTTATAAAAGCAGAATTTTGTAATTCCATAATTGTTTCCCCAGTAGGTAATACACCAAATTCATTTTCTTTTGATTTAAGGAGCAATAAATCTCCTTTATTAATTTT
>CAISYK010000517.1 GCA_903889605.1 uncultured Bacteroidota bacterium | reverse complement strand
TCGAAATACTGGAAGAAACAGAAATGATTGAAGTAAAACAGGGCCCCTATGCCGGAGAAGCAGATAAAACGAGGTTTGTGGCCAAGGTAATAAATACTAAATGAATTTCGGAAGGTTAAAGGTGAAAACTCAATTGTTAAATTAAAATGGACGTTAATTTCAACCTCTATAGTAAATACTACGACTTGCTCTATCAAACGAAGGATTATCTGGCTGAGGCAACCTATATAGCTGATTGTTTTAAAACCTATGCTCCCAATACAAAAACAATTTTGGAAATTGGCTCAGGTACTGGCAGCCATGGATTGATTCTGCAAAAAATGGGGTATGATATTTTGGGTCTGGAACGCAGTCAAAAGATGGTTGAAAAAGCAAATTTACGTGGATTTGCTTGTAAACAAGCCGATATAACAAATTTTGTGATAGACCGGAAATATGATGCAGTAATTTCATTATTCCATGTTATTAGTTATATCAATGATAATGATTCATTAGAAAAGTTTTTTATAAATGCCAATAATTGCTTAAATTCTGGCGGATTGTTTATTTTCGATGTTTGGTATTCACCTGCAGTTTATCATCAAAAACCGGGAATAAGGACAAGGAAAGTTGAGAGTGCAGAGATTAGCGTAATACGGATAGCAGAACCTCAAATCCATTTCGAGAAGAATGTAGTGGATGTAAACTATTCAATTTTGGTAAAAGACAAAAAACATGATAATTGGGTTGATTTTCAGGAAAAACACCCAATGCGTCATTTTTCAATTCCAGAAATAGGTTTATTATCTAAATTTACCGGTTTTGAACTTTTAAAAGTGGAGGAATTCCTAACAGGTAATATTCCATATGAAAATACGTGGGGAGTGAATTTTATATTGAGAAAAAAGACTGTGATTTTGTAATTCTTAACCCAGTACCATAACCTCTCTTATTTTGCTTTAACCTCAATATATTTATCTAGTTATCATGAATTTTATACCAGTAAACACACCTCTGCTTTCAGGCAATGAAGAGAAATATCTTTTGGAGTGTATCCGAACCGGCTGGATTTCGTCTGAAGGTCCTTTTATAAGACAATTTGAGGAAAAATTTGCATTCTATATTGGACGTAACGAAGGCATTGCGGTAGCCAACGGATCAGGAGCTCTTGATATTGCAGTTCAGGCTCTTAAAATTGGCAATGATGACGAGGTTATAATGCCTGCATTCACGATAATATCACCAGCTCAGTCGGTTGTAAGGGCAGGAGCAACTCCTGTATTAGTTGATTGTGACCCAAAGACGTGGAACATGGATGTATCACAAATTGAGTCCAGAATAACACCCAAAACAAAAGCCATTATTGTTGTACATATCTATGGGTTACCTGTTGATATGGATCCGGTATTATCCTTGTGTAAGAAATATGGGCTATTTTTAATAGAGGATGCTGCAGAAATGCATGGACAAACCTATAAAGGGAAAATGTGTGGTTCATTCGGGGACATCAGTACCTTCAGTTTCTATCCTAATAAACATATTACTACGGGAGAAGGTGGGATGTTGATGGTCGACGACCCGGAATTGGCTGAGCGCTGCCGTAAACTTCGTAACCTTGCCTTTGAACCTGGAGGTCGTCGATTTGTGCATAACGAATTGGGATGGAACTATCGTATGACTAATATGCAGGCAGCTTTAGGAGTTGCGCAATTGGAAAAAATTGATAACCATATTACTAAAAAACGGGAAATAGGTCAGGCTTATCAAACGGGATTAGAAGGGATAAAAGGCTTCCAGCTTCCTGTTGATAAGACGGAATATGCCAAAAATATCTATTGGGTGTTTGGTTTAGTTGCAGATTCGGAAAAATTATGCGAAATGACTGTAAGTAAATTAAATGCCTTAGGGATTGGAACCCGTCCTTTTTTCTGGTGTATGCACGAACAACCTGTATTCAGAAAAATGGGCCTCTTTATTAATGAAAAGTACCCTTGTGCAGAAAATATCGCCCGTAATGGTTTTTACTGCCCTAGTGGATTAGGTCTCACTCCAAAGGATATTTCATTTATAATTAAGACTTTCCATGAATTATAAACAAATGTCCAGTACGAATTCAATCGCCTTCATTTGCAAATTTAATTGGATTGGAATTTCAACTAGTGTAATAAATTCTGCGATTTTTTGGGAGTCAAAAGGTTTTTGTGTTGATATATACTGTGAGAGACCAGATTTGGAAAGATTCCCTTTACCTGAATTTAAGGATAAAAAAATTAATTGGATTATATCAAACACTATTGGAATAGACTTAATTGACGACTTTCACTTTCGGCTT
>CAISYK010000516.1 GCA_903889605.1 uncultured Bacteroidota bacterium | reverse complement strand
GGCATCAAAATAGACAAAAAGGATGTGGATGAAAAAAAAATTGCATTTCACCCTATTATTCCGAATCTCAATTACAGAGTTTATCCATAGATTTGTTCAAATTATTTAAAACATTTTACTAAGCTTAAAAAAATATTTTTCTGAAAATTTTAATTAAAGTTTTAAAAATGTTTAATACACGAGAATTTAGAAAAGATTTAGTAACCAAACGGGTTTTTGAAAACAAGCTTTCAATGGCAGCAGCAGCAAAGCAAATTGGTATTTCAGCATCCTGTTACAGCTCTATTGAACGGGGTAGAGTTCCAGCTGTTGATACACTGGCAAAATGCAGTGTTTGGCTGAATGTACCGGCTTATAATGTTTTTAAAATTATTGAAACACTTGATACGCATGAATTTCAAAAAGATTTAATTACTAAACGGGTGCTTGAAAATAATCTTTCAATGGGTAAAGCAGCCAAACAGATAGGGATTTCAAGAGCAACTTACAGCCGTTTAGAGGCTGGTAAATTACCCGGTGTTGACACGCTCGATAAATGTCTCGTTTGGCTGAATGTAACAAGCGCAAAATACTTTCAAAAAGTAAGAAAAACAAGAATTAGTTTATCTCCGGCAATGAAAAAAATAGTAAACAAAAAAAATATTATCACTGACATTACAAATAATCAAAAATCATGAAAACAACTAAAAATAATTTTACAACAGGCAACAGGCAATTGGCAAAAAGAAAAAACAGATTGGCAAATTGCATATTGCAAATTGTCTGTTGCTTATTGCCGATTTCTTCCTTCGCTCAAACCAACAATGTAGGTATCGGCATTATGAATCCCGACCCGAGTGCAGTGCTTGACTTAACAGCTACCGATAAAGGGTTTTTAGTTCCCCGCCTGCCCGATACCGCAGGTATTACTTCCCCTGCTACCGGTTTATTAATATACCGTACAGCCGACAACAGGTTTTATTATTTTAACGGAACCTACTGGAAAGCTATCATAGCAGGAGTAGGGATTAATGGTGCAACAGGTTCTACCGGAAATACAGGCTCAACTGGTGCTACAGGAAGTACCGGTAGAACTGGTTCTACGGGAAGCACAGGTTCAACAGGAAGTACTGGTGATACCGGAAGCATAGGTTCTACAGGAAGTACAGGTTCTACTGGAAATAGTGGTTCTACAGGAAGCACGGGTTCGACTGGCAGCACCGGCTCAACAAGTAATACAGGAGCGACCGGAAGTACCGGTTCAACGAGTAATACAGGTGCAACGGGTTCAACAGGCAGTAACGGAACTAATGGTTCTACCGGCTCAACAGGTGCAACTGGAATTGATGGAATCAATGGTAATACCGGTGCAACTGGTTCAACAGGCAGTAACGGAACTAATGGTAATACAGGCGCAACCGGCTCAACAAGTGATACAGGAAGTACAGGTTCAACTGGCTCAACAAGTAACACGGGTGCAACGGGTTCAACAGGCAGTACAAGCAACACGGGTGCAACGGGTTCAACAGGCAGTACCAGCAACACAGGTGCAACAGGCTCTACTGGTTCAACAGGCAGTACAAGTAACACAGGAGCAACTGGAAGCACTGGTTCAACAAGTAACACAGGCGCAACCGGAGCAACCGGAAGCACAAGTAATACAGGTGCAACCGGTTCTACAGGAAACACAGGTTCTACAGGTTCTACCAGTAATACAGGTTCAACAGGTGCAACCGGTAGCAATGGAACTATTGGTTCTACAGGCAGTACCGGTTCTACCGGATTACTTTCAGCCGGAACAGCTACAGGGAACACTACTTATTGGGATGGCTCACAATGGGTACTAAATAGCAATAATATTTATAATGCCGGTGGCAGTGTAGGTATCAACGCAGGCGCAACACCTGCCGCGACAGCATTGTTGGATTTAACCTCAACCACCAAAGGTTTGCTCCCTCCCCGAATGACTACTGCTCAAATGAATGCTATTGTATCGCCTGCAACGGGTTTGATGATTTATAATACCGATTGTAATGTATATGATTATTGGAATGGTTCTGCTTGGATACCGTTTCCAAGTAATTCAAGCGCACCTGCAACACCGGGTTCTATAACCGGTAGTACAACGCCTTGTCAAAACGCATCGGCAGTCGCTTATTCTATTGTAGCGGTATCCGGTGCAACCAGTTATAACTGGACAGTTCCATCAGGAAGTATAGTTGCAAGCGGACAGGGAACAACAAGTATAACCGTTAATTTTTCAACTACTAACGGTAATATATGCGTAACAGCAGGTAATGCTTGCGGTACAAGCGCATCTTCCTGCACAGCTATAACGCTTTCAGCCATACCTGCACAGCCAAGTGTAATTACGGGTACTACTCCGGTATGTCAGGGGAATAGTGCAGTTGCATATTCTGTAACCAATGTAGGCGGTGTAACTTATACTTGGACATATTCCGGTACAGGTTATACACAGGCTTCGGGCGGTACAACCAATTCTATCACCGCTAATTTCTCTGCAAGTGCTACTTCGGGTACACTCACCGTAACACCAAGTAATGGGTGCGGTGGCGGCACAGCCCGAACTTTTGCTATTACGATAAGTGCTACTCCAACCACAGCCAGCGCAGGTTCAGCTATTAACCCTTCTTGTGGTGTAACAACTGCAACGTTAGCTGGCAATACAGCTACAGTAGGTACTGGAGCATGGTCGGTAGTTTCGGGTACAGCAACTATAACTACCCCGTCTTCTCCCACTTCGGGTGTAACAGGCTTAACTGTACCTGAAACAGCAACACTGCGTTGGACAATTTCTAATTCTCCTTGTACGGCTTCAACATCCGATGTAGTTATTACAACAATCTTATGTTGTGCCGGTGGAGCGCAAACCGCAAGTTGTGGCGGGCAAACCACTATGACAGATGCCCGTGATAGTAAAGTATATAATATTGTTCAAACAGGTACAGGTGCAGGCATCCAGTGCTGGATGGCACAAAACTTAAATTATGGTACTTATGCAGCGATTACAACTCCACAGGTAGCGGGAACAAAATTTTGTCAGGATTTGACCGGAGTTAATAATTCTGCCTGTCCTTTTGGCGGTTTATATGAGTGGACAAATATGATGAATGGTTCAACTACTTGTAATGGCGATGCTACTTGTCCTCCTTGTGCTACAAAAGTACAGGGTCTTTGTCCTGCCGGCTGGCATGTTCCTTCTCATTATGAATTTACATTATTAGAAAAAAATGTTGGAACAAATCCGGGCGCATTTCCTTATGATGTTTCAACGACCGGTTGGCTTGGCACGGATGAGGGCGGCAATCTAAAACAAACCGGCACATCCAATTGGACAACTCCGAATACGGGCGCAACAAATACCACAGGTTTTACCGCCCTTCCGGGCGGCTACTCCTTCGGGGGCTCGTTCAGCCTTGTTGGTTTCAACGGCTACTGGTGGTCGGCTTCCGTGAGTGGCGGTAGTGTTTGGCTTCGCTTCCTGAGTTACACGGAGGCACGTGTGCTCCGTAACACAGGTAATAAGTCCTACGGCTTCTCTGTTAGGTGTGTAAAGGACTGATTCTTTGATTTATTTGACTATTTGACAATTTTTTTTGATTATTTTTTTTAATTTTTTTGATAAAAAACCGCGAAGCGGTCGAAAATTTTTTTGATAAAAACATGGGTGTAAAAGAAAAAATAGCGCAGGAATTAGCCAATGAAAATTCCATTTATTTGCTCAAAGAAGGCATTTTTTGGAGAGCGTATAACCAATCGGCAATGCGGTTTGTGAATAATTTGAAACCGCTTAAAATAATTCGCAAGCATATCAAAAAGGTAAAGCAGGACATATTTTATTGCGGTTTTCCTGAAAGCAGTTTAGCTGATATACGGGAAAGGGCTGTTGAAAAAGGATTTCAAATGACAGAAACAGGGGATAAAAAAATAGTTATATCAGGTGTTTCGGCTGAAGAGGATTACAAAAACTGGATGGAAAATCAGAAGCAAGCCCCTCCCAACCACCCTCCCTCTTTCATCGAGATAAACTCCGGGGAGAGGGCGATAGGTGAGTTTCTTAAAAAAGAAAATAGCACAGGTAGTACTATCATCCAACAAATTCAGCAATATCCTTTAGAGAATGCCACACCTTTAGAAACAATGATGTTTGTGCAAAAACTAAAACAATCAATAAAAGATGGCATTATTTTATGAATTGCCTGTTTACAAAGCAAGTTATGATTTACTGATGGAAATATTTGAACTGGTAAAACATTTTCCGCGCGAATATAAATACTCCGTAGGTGAAAAATTGAAAGACGAAGCATTGGAAATGATAATGAATATTTATCGTGCCAATACACGGCAGCAAAAAAAAGATACTTTGCAAAATGCCCGTGAACACTTGGAAGTAGTTCGTTTGTTACTGCGTTTAACAAAAGATATGAAACAGATAAATATCAATCGTTTTGTTGATGTGAATAAAAAAATAGAAAATATTTCTAAACAATTAACAGGATGGCAGAAGTCCGCACAAAGTTGAATGTATAAAATTTGTAAAGTAAAAAAAACGGTTCAGCAATTTTATGAACTTAAAACACTGGTCGGAGTTTCTTTGGTTACGGCAAAAGAAAGTGAACCTTTTCAGTCCAATAACCCTCTTGTCGGGTAAATACCTGAAAAAACAGGCAGGTTCCGGCAAGGTATAAAAGATGGCACGGTTAGGCAATCGTGCCACATGAGAGCGGTTATTTTTACAGTAGGCCCTTCCGGGCGGCAACTCCAACGGGGGCTCGTTCAACAATGTTGGTAACAACGGCAACTGGTGGTCGGCTACCGAGAGTGGCGGTAATGCTTGGAATCGCAACCTGAATTACACGGAGGCACGTGTGAACCGTAACACAAATAATAAGTCAAACGGCTTCTCTGTTAGGTGTGTAAAGAACTGGAAGAAACCTGCCCCTGTACTTTTTCAGGGGCAGGTTTTTAAAATTAAACAACCAATAACCAATCAATGACTAAAATAGATATTGAAGAACTGTTTCAGGCATACTATGATTGCCGCAGCAACAAACGCAACACCGCCAATGCCATTGCTTTTGAAATGAGCTACGAATCAAAGTTGTTTCACCTTTGCGAAGAAATAAACAACGGTACTTACACACCCGGGAGATCAATAGCCTTTGTGGTTGAAAAGCCGGTGAAACGAGAAATTTTTGCAGCCGATTTCAGAGATAGAATAATACACCATCTTCTCATCAATAAATTAAACCCCCTGTTTGAAAAACAATTTATTTACGATAGTTACAGCTGCCGTGTAAATAAGGGTACTCATTTTGGTATAAAAAGAATTACACACTTCATCCGTCAATGCAGTCAAAACTATCAAGCGCCTTGTTATATTCTTAAATTAGATATAGAGGGTTTCTTTATGCACATTGATAAAAATATTTTATTTGACCGCCTGCAATTATTTATCAATGAAAAATACACTCAACCCGATAAAGAGCTGATTATAGAGCTATGCAGAAAAGTGATTTTTAATGACCCGACAAAAAATTGCTGCATAAAAGGAAAAAAAACCGACTGGGATAATCTGCCGCATACTAAAAGTTTATTCCAAAGCCCTGTTAATTGCGGTTTGCCAATCGGTAATCTTACCAGTCAGATATTCGCAAATTTTTATCTCAATAGTTTTGACCATTACATAAAAAATAATCTTTCCACTTCTTCTCCTTCTCCTAACGGCAGCAGAGAGGAAGGACTTTGCTATGGTCGCTATGTTGATGATTTTGTAATAGTACATAACGATAAAGAATATTTAAAATCGTTAATCCCAAACATTCAGAACTTTTTACTTTCCACTTTAAAACTCACTTTGCATCCACGCAAAATATATTTGCAATCGCACGAAAAGGGTGTTAAGTTTCTTGGTGCGGTTATAAAACCTCACAGAAATTATATTGCCAATCGTACCAAAGGCAGTTTTTATGAAACCATTACCTTATGGAACAAATCATTAAAAGAGAACAAAAACAAACTCAGCAGAGAAGATTTAAAACTCTTTTTATCAAGCATCAATTCTTATCTCGGAATAATGAAACACTATGAAACTTATAAAATCCGTAAGAAAATGCTCTTAAAAAATCTTTCAGCATACTATTGGAATCATTTTTATATCTCCAGCGGTTATTGTAAATTGATTTTAAAAGCAAGGAGGGTACACCACCTCACTACATACTGCCAAACACCCCTCTCCAGTTGGATAGGGGAAGATGGTGAGGATGTATATTAAACAGAATGAAAAACAGGATTTGTATTACAATGAATGACAGTATAAATATAGCGGGTATTCATCTTTGCATAAAAAAAACATCAGAACCCCAATAAAATGGCAGAAATAAAACTTAAATTATCGAATCGTATAATGTGTTTTATTGCATGTGTTGAATTATGCAATTTTTTTTCGGGGGATGCTTCATCCGAAAAATGTATAAAGCATTGGAATAATGTTATGGCGCTGATTGAAGAAATGGATGTAGAACATTCGGAGCTGTTTAATGAAATTATTGAACAATTTAATGACAAAAAGGCTTTAAATAAAATCAACACAGACCAATAATCTTAATCATCGCATGTCTTTAATAATTGCAATCCGCAGCAGGCGGGAAAGAATGAAAATAGTTATCTCATCTATTTTTTTATTTTTCAGCACAAGCTTTTGCTATGGGCAAAATAATTTTTTCTTAAACATAAAAGTAAATGAACTGCCTTATAATAAAATTTATTTAGCAAGTATTTACGGTCATCATCAACACGTTGTTGATTCTGCTGCTATAAATCAGGAAGGTTCTTTTCAATTTCAGTTTACTGAAAAATATCCGGCAGGGATGTATCGTATTATCTTAGGGCAAACTCCTAAAGCCGCATTTCAGAATGAAGCACCGCAATCTTTTTTAATTATTTTTAAGAATGAAAACACAGCGTTGTCAACTAATTTTAATTATCCGGTAGATAGTATGCAGGTTTCAGTTGGTATAGAAAATAAAATGTATTATGAATATCTGAAAAAGAAAAAACAATACAATCAAAAGCTGGGCTTGCTGGAGCAGATGATTCGCTTCTATCCCTCAATCGATAATTTTTACTCAGGAGTACTAAAACAATACAACGTGGTACAAAACGAATTAACAAAGTATGCTGTTAATCTCATTCAAAAATATCCAAATGCGTATTTCACAAAAATTGTTCGTGCAGAGCAGTACCCTTTTTTAGATGCTTCATTAACTGATGAGATGCGGTTTAAAGAATTAAAAAATAAATTTTTCAACCCTTCCGATTTTCAGGATACGATGCTCCTTTACAGCAATGTGCTTTCAGATAAAATTTTAGCTTACATAAACTTATACCGCAGTTCGCAATATGGCGAACAGCAACAGACTGACGAATTTATTCAGGCTGCAAATAATCTTTTGACAATAGCTAAAGCCGGTCATCCCAAAGTGTATCACTACACATTGGATTATGTGATTGAAGGATTTAATGAGATAAAACAGGATGCAGTGCTGGCATATATTTCGGATAATTATGTTGTAACTAATTCCTGTGGAATAGAAGATGAAAAACTCAAACAGATTTTTCAAAAAACAGCCGACTACAAACGTACCGCCATAGGAGCAATAGCACCCGAAATTATTTTTTCTTCTCCCATCTCCTTTGGAGGTGGGCTGGGGACGAGGTCTAAACTATCCGATATTCATTCCGATTATATCTTAATAGTTTTTTGGGCAAGTTGGTGTCCGCATTGCACCGAAGAAGTTCCGAAAATAAAAAAAGTAATTGAACAGTTTCAGAAACAACATCAAGATAAAAGTTTAACAGCGGTATTTGTTTCTATAGACAAGGAAGAAAAACCTTGGAAGGACTATATTGAGAATAATAAATTAAGCGGATTTATTAATTTATGTGAACTCAAAGGGTGGAACGGAGAAATAGGGAAAAGCTACAATTTGAATGCAACACCCACTCTATTTTTACTGGACAACAATAAAAAGATAATTGCCAAACCTATAAATGCAGAACAACTTATTAATAATATGAATACAATTACAAAATAATTTTTGGTAAACAATTATGTAGCAATTAAGAACTGTTTAAGAACTATTTAAGAAGTAATTGAAATACATTGAAAATAATTGAAACCAATTGAAAATTGCAACATTGATTTAGGGATTAAATGTAAAATAACGGTTCAACAATGAAAAATAAAGATTTAATTTTAATGCTCGTTGACAAATCTGCTAACGCATTTGGAACATTAATCGGACTGACCGAGGACGAAAAATTAAAAGCTGCCCTGACCATTATTCATGACACTATTAAAACCGCTTTGGGCATTGACTCAAACCTGTTGACATCAAAAGCACTCGCAGACATTTTAATAAAAGACCAGCTTGATATTGACCAAACACGTTTATTAACCAATCTGCTTTGGACTCAAGCGGAAATATTATTAAAACTAAATCATCCAATTGCAAGTCAGACAAATTATGAAAATGCTTTGTTGCTTTTACAATGGCGTTCACAACAAACCGTTGCTAAAAACCATTTAGAAAAACAAAATAAAATTACCGAGCTTAAAGCGACTATTGATACGTTCAAACCGGCTGTCTTGTCCTGAAATACAATTGTGTAGCAATTAAGAACTGTTTAAGAAGTAATTGAAATACATTGAAAATAATTGAAACCAATTGAAAATTGCAGGCGAATAGGTTATGTTAAAAGAAAATAATAGTGGCGAGAAGTATTTAACACCGAATGAAGTATTAGAAAAATACCCAATTCTGAATTTAAAATATAATTGGGGAACATTGGATTTAGGAACAATGCT
>CAISYK010000515.1 GCA_903889605.1 uncultured Bacteroidota bacterium | reverse complement strand
TTTTTTTGAGTAACGTACTAGTTTTTTGCTTTTATCATCTAATTTACGGCCAACACGAGTAGGTTTACCTGTGCCTGGTTCTATCAGCATTAGATTAGAAATATGAACTGAAGCTTCTTGCTTAACAATTCCGCCCTGAGGGCTTTTAGTGTTTGGTTTAGTATGTTTAGATACTAGATTAACACCTTCCACAATGGCACGGCTTTTTATTCTATCAATAGATAGAACTTTGCCTTCCTGATCTTTTGAATCACCGGCAATAACTTTCACAGAATCGCCTTTTTTGATATGTAACTTTACTTGCATTGTTATAGTTGATTATTCACCTTACAGAACTTCTGGAGCTAGTGAAATTATTTTCATAAATTGTTTATCTCTTAATTCACGGGCAACTGGACCGAAAATACGAGTTCCTCTTAATTCATCTGCGGCATTTAAAAGTACTACTGCATTATCATCAAAACGAATGTATGAACCATCAGCACGTCTTACTTCCTTTCTGGTTCGTACAACCACAGCTTTTGATACAGCACCTTTTTTAATATTACCTGAAGGCAATGCATGTTTTACAGTTACTACTACTTTATCGCCGATAGAAGCATATCTTTTTTTTGTTCCGCCAAGCACACGGATAACTAATACTTCTTTTGCTCCACTGTTATCTGCAACTAATAATCTTGATTCTTGTTGTACCATTTCTTTATATTAATTTGATAATTTGATAATTTGATAATTTGAAAATTAAATATGGATATCTTCAAACCTGCATATTCCCAAATTGAATTATTTTACTTTTTCAAGAACTTCAACTAGTCTCCAGCATTTATTTTTGCTGATAGGACGAGTTTCCATAATTTTTACTGTATCACCAATACTGCAGGTGTTAGCTTCATCATGGGCCACAAATTTAGTAGTTTTTTTTAGGAACTTACCATATTTCGGATGTTTTACTTTACGCTCAACGGATACTACAATTGACTTATCCATTTTATTGCTGGTAACTAAACCAATTTTTTCTTTTCTTAAATTTCTATCTTCCATTGCTTGAAATTATTTTTTTGCTTCTGCTAATTCTCTACTGCGAAGTTCGGTTTGTAATCTTGCTACTGTTTTTCTGCTGAAAGTAATCTTCAGTGGATTTTCAATAGGAGACACTGAATGATTTAGCTTTAATTTAGCTAAAGTGCCTTTTTCTTCTTTTACTCTTTCACGAAGATCGCTCGTAGAAAGTTGTTTGATATCTGCTTGGTTCATTTTATATTAATTTGATAATTTGATAAAGTTTCCACTCAAATTATCAAATTGAATTATTGTCTATCTATGCATTAACAGTTTCAGCAGCATAATCTCTTCTAACAACAAATTGAGTAGTTAAGGGTAATTTTTGAGCAGCTAAACGCAATGCTTCTTTAGCAACTTCTAAAGGCACACCTTCAGCTTCAAAAATAACACGTCCCGGTTTTACAACCGCTACCCAATATTCAGGGGCTCCTTTACCTTTACCCATCCGGACTTCAGCAGGTTTAGAGGTAATTGGCTTGTCAGGGAAAACACGAATCCAGATTTGACCTTCACGTTTCATAAAACGTGTTACTGCAATCCTGGCAGCTTCAATTTGGCGTGCTGTAACCCAGCATCCTTCTGTTGCCTTTAGGCCAAATGAACCGAATGAAAGCTGGTCGCCGCGCTTCGCATTGCCTCTCATTTTCATTTTGTGCATTTTC
>CAISYK010000514.1 GCA_903889605.1 uncultured Bacteroidota bacterium | reverse complement strand
TTTGTTTTAACTTATAATACATGAATGATTGCCTGCTATTAAGATATTTATCGGCAAATTTATTTCTTACCTTTGCCCGTCGAATTTATAAATCAAAATTCATTAATTCTTAAATATATTAATTATGTCAAAAGGATTTTATACTGTTCCGGTTCCAGTTAACGAACCTGTGAAAAATTATGCTCCTGGAAGTGCTGAGCGAATTGCTGTTAAAGCAATGCTTACCGAACTGCGTTCAAAAGAGTTAGATATTCCAATGTATATTGATGGTAAAGAAGTACGCAGCAATGATAAAGTTAGAATTGCCCCTCCTCATGATCATAAACATACATTAGGTTATTTTCATAAAAGTAATAAAGACCATGTTAAACAGGCGATTGATGCAGCTTTGGCCGCAAAACCAAAATGGGAAGCTTTAGCATGGGAACACAGGGCCAGCATTTTCCTTAAAGCGGCGGAATTGATTGCCGGCCCATACCGTGCAAAGCTTAATGCAGCAACAATGTTGGGACAATCAAAAAATGCCTTTCAGGCTGAGATTGATGCTTCTTGCGAATTAGTTGATTTTCTGCGTTTCAATGTGCAGTATATGACAGAAATATACAAACAACAGCCTCCCGTTGCCGGTACAGGATTTGGTGTTTGGAATCGAGTTGAACAACGCCCATTAGAAGGTTTTATATATGCCCTAACGCCGTTCAATTTTACGGCAATTGCAGGAAACTTACCTACTGCCTGTGCAATGATGGGTAATGTGGTAGTTTGGAAACCGTCTAATACACAAGTATATGCAGCCAATGTATTAATGGAGATATTTATGAAAGCCGGTATTCCGGATGGTGTTATAAATTTAGTTTATCCTTCGGGACCTGATGCCGCTGATGTTGTTTTCTCACATCCTGATTTTGCAGGCATCCATTTTACAGGTTCTACTGAAGTATTTCAAAACATCTGGAAAACAATAGGCAATAATATTCATATGTTCAAAACATATCCTCGTATTGTTGGTGAAACAGGCGGAAAAGATTTTATTATTGCTCATAAATCTGCTGACCCGAAAATTCTTGCGACCGCTTTAAGCAGAGGGGCATTTGAATACCAGGGACAAAAATGTTCTGCGGCTTCACGCGCTTACATTCCTGATAATATTTGGGAAGAGGTAAAACAATTGGTTCTTGCCGATTTGAAATCCTTTAAAATCGGACCGACTGAAGATTTTACAAATTTCATAAATGCAGTAATTGATGAAAAATCATTTGATAAATTGGCTAAATATATTGATGCTGCGAAGAATGATAAAGATGTAGAAATCATAGCAGGCGGAAATTACGATAAATCTAAAGGATGGTTCATTGAGCCGACAATTATCGCTGCAAAAGATCCAAAATATGTTACCATGTGCGAAGAATTATTCGGACCTGTATTAACACTTCATGTTTACGATGCCGAAAAATTTGAAGAAACATTAAAAATTGTTGATTCTACTTCTATATATGCATTAACAGGTGCAATTATAGCACAGGATCGTTATGCAATTGAATATGCAACAAAAGCTTTACGCAATGCAGCCGGCAATTTTTATATTAATGATAAATGCACAGGAGCAGTAGTCGGGCAGCAGCCATTCGGCGGTGCACGGGGCTCCGGAACTAACGATAAAGCTGGTGCTATGGTAAATCTTTTACGCTGGGTTTCACCACGTACTATTAAAGAAACATTAGTACCCCCTACTGATTACAGATATCCATTTTTGATAGCTGATTAAATTTAAAAAACGTCCAGTATTTCTACTGGACGTTTTTTATAATTTTTATTATATTATTTTACT
>CAISYK010000513.1 GCA_903889605.1 uncultured Bacteroidota bacterium | reverse complement strand
TTGCTCATTTTCTCCCACCTGATTTGAAACTACGGTTGTTAGATTCGGCTGTGTAAGTCCTTGAAAAATAGAAATAAAAGGCAGAATAAAAAAGATGTATGATACTTGGGCTGCGGAAGGGAATAACAGCATAGGTAAAGAGATTCCAATTAGTATCCCTGTAACCTTTATGATGCTTAAGGAAGCATATTTTTTTGTTAAAGGACGCTGAATTCCGCCTTGAGCAAGAACAATCCAAATACCGATGAACGCAAAAATATTGGCAATTTGAGAAAAATCTGAATATTCAAATTTATGTATCAAAAACACGGAGAAAAATTGTGTGAAAAAATTCCATCCTAACGTAAGCAGAAACACAACCAAAAAAATTGTTCTTAAATGTTTAAGCTTAAATGCAGTATTAATATTGCGAATGCCGGAAAATAAACTTACAGGTGTATTGTTTTTTTCTTTCAATGTTTCGGGGAAAGAAACAAATACAAATACTAAATTTAATGCTGTCAGTCCGGCAGCAAACCAAAACGGTGTTGCAGCATTAAACCATGTGCATAGATGCGGATCAGCTAATTTCCCTCCCATAAATGGACCAAGAATAAAGCCCAAACCAAATGCCGCACCCACCATTCCAAAGTTTTTTGCTTTTGTTTTTGCATCACTCAAATCAGAAATTGATGACAAAGCAATAGAAATGTTTCCTCCTGTGAAGCCGTCTAAAATTCTGCTGAAAAACAGCAGATAAATATCATGGATCACAATTGCATAAGCAAATAAAAGATATCCTATCAAGGTGCCGAATATTGAAAGAGCTAAAAATTTCTTTCTTCCATAACGGTCAGAAAGTGCACCTAACATTGGGGCGCCAAAAAATTGGGCAAGCGGAAATGAAGCAATTAAAAAGCCGAGAATGATTGATCGCGATTCGGCACTTGTAGCCTCTGGTAACATATTGTGTATCGGGCACAAAAGCAAAGGTGCTATTACAGGTATTACTATGCCCACTCCCAAAAGGTTTATAAACACTGTTAAGAAAATAGTAAGTAAGGGCGATTTTTGTTTTAAGTCTTGTGTCATATTTTTTAAAAATGAATTACAAACTTAACAATTTTGTTTGGTTTTAAGAAGAAGAATACTATATCAAGACTGTTTTTGCATATATTTAACAGAATTAGGGATTCTTAATAATTTCTCATTCCTGTTTCGATGTCATATGCTGCGTTTTGGATCTCTGCGCAAATCCTTATGCTCCTGCAAAAGATTGAGGCCCTTCGACGGAGCCTGTCCTGAGCCTGGCCGAAGGGCTAATGATAAACTCCATGACAGCGCATTTAAACCTCCCTCATCCTATCAGACACCACTCTCCATTTGTAGAGTGGAAGGGGTGAGTTTGAAATGGGAACACCCAAATTAACTTGGTTGAGAATAAATATTATTGTTTTATCCCTCCAACTCAAATATATACTGTTACGCGTATCAAAAATCTTATTATATTTATTGCATTAAAAACACCAGCTATATGAAAATAAAAAAAATATTACTTGCGTTATTTTATGTGTTTGCCATACATACCATAAGTGCACAGACAGACACAGTAAAAGCCAAGATATTAGATGACGGCTCTCAGGATGCCGAAAAGTTCTATAACAGCGGCATTTCTAATTTTGCGAAAAAAAATTATAAAGATGCTTTAAAAGATTTTGATTCAGCAATTGTAAAAAAACCTGATTTTGAAAAGGCCTTTTACAACCGCGGTAGTACTAAGTTTGAAATGAAAGCATAC
Source organism: uncultured Bacteroidota bacterium (assembly GCA_903889605.1). GTDB lineage: Bacteria > Bacteroidota > Bacteroidia > 2-12-FULL-35-15 > 2-12-FULL-35-15 > 2-12-FULL-35-15. The sequence continues at coordinate 2,183 of CAISYK010000513.1, read as the reverse complement.
AGCGATGCCATTGCTGATTTTGACAAGTCGCTTTTATTAGTTCAGAATCCAGACAGCTATTTCAGCCGCGGACAAGCAAAATATGCACTGGCTGATAAAACAGGCGCTGCCGCTGACTATTCCAAAACCATTGAAATAAAATCGGATCATGCCCAGGCATATTATTACAGGGGAGGGATAAAATTTGAAAATAACGATTATAAAGGGGCTGTTGATGATTTTACTCAAGCAGTTAGAATTAAACCAGATTATGCTTACGCTTATAATGATCGCGGCAGTGCAAAACGGCAGTTAGAAGATATTGACGGTGCTATTGCCGACTATCAAAAAGCTTTGGTTTCCAATTCTGAAATGGGGTTTATGTATAATAATTTAGCCAGTGCCAAACGAAAAAAAGGTGATTTCAAAGGGGCGATAAGTGATTATACCAGCGCAATCAGTAAAAAAGAAAATTATTACATCGCATACAACAATCGCGGCAGCGCAAAGTTTGATGCCGGAGACTATGAAGGAGCCATTGAAGATTATACAAAGGCGGTAGAATTAAAATCTGATTATGCTTTTGCATTCAATAACCGAGCTGCCGCAAAATTTAAATTAAAAGATTATAAAGGTTCATCCGAGGATTGTACAAAAGCAATACAACTGAATGCAAATTATGGTTACTCATATTTAAATCGCGGCATTGCAAAAGAGATGCTTCGCGATAACGCAGGAGCCTGCTCTGATTGGAAAAAAGCTGTTGAGCTTGGTGTTGAATCAGCTAAAAATTATATTGGAGATTGTAATTAAGAAAGCCTCTCCCTTAATCCCCTCTCCTCAAGAGAGGGGGACATACATAAAACAAGAAAAACTAAAATGGCATCAAACAAACAAACTAAACTAACTCCTCACCGCTTAAATGCTGGTTCTCCTCCCCTTCGGGGAGGTTGGGAGGGGCTCATTATCTTCATACTTGCAGTGGCGATTTCATCAGTTGCTTATGCACAAAACGTTGAGTTTACTAAAGAGAATTTTGCGGGCAATAAAGATGCTTTCAGAGAGGCTAAGGGCAGGCTTGATGCAGCTGACAAATTATTTGAGCAGGGGCCGGCGTTTTATAAAATGGCGGTGTATCACTATTTGGCTGCATACCAGTTTAATCCTAATAATGCAGTGCTTAGTTATAAAATAGGTAAATGTTATTTGTACTCGAGCAGTAAATTAAGATCAATTCCATTTCTTGAAAAAGCATTAAAACTTAATCCCGCTATTACTCCGCAAATACATTACTACCTTGGAAAAGCTTATCATTTAGATATGCAGTGGGATAAATCAATTGCTGAATTTAAAGCATTTAAGCAAGCATCAAATCCTGCCGATCCTGAGGAAAAACTCCTTATTGAAGATGCTGACAAACAGATTGAGGAGTGTGCCACAGGTAAGGAGTTGGTTAAAAATCCGGTTCGTGTATTTATTGATAATGCCGGCCCCGAAATAAACTCCAAGTATTCCGATTACGGAACTGTAATTTCGGCTGATGAATCAGTTATGTTATTTACATCCCGAAGAGAAAATACTACCGGCGGAAAGATAGATCCTGGAATCAATGAATATTTTGAAGATATTTATACCTCAACAAAAAAAGATGGTAAATGGACACCTGCAGTAAATATGGGTGCCCCTATTAATACAGACGATCATGATGCAAACGCAGGTATGTCGGCTGACGGACAGAAGTTTTTGATTTATATCGGCAAAAATAACGGTGACCTATACGAATCGGAATTAAAAGGCGCTGTATGGAGCAAACCTGAGCACATGAATAAAAATATTAATACCGATTATCACGAGTCTTCAGCTTGTTACTCTCCAGACGGTAAATCAGTTTATTTTGTTTCCGATAAACCGGATGGTGGTTTGGGCGGCAGAGATATTTATATTTCCACTAAAGATGAAAAAGGCAAATGGGGCAAAGCCGTAAACCTTGGACCTACCATCAATACTAAAGGCAATGAAGAAGGTGTTTTTATCCACCCAGATGGAAAAACATTGTATTTCAGTTCTAACGGGCACAAAACAATGGGCGGATATGATATTTTTAAATCTGTTAATGAAAATGGAAAATGGAGCGAACCTGAAAACCTTGGATACCCTGTAAATACTACTGATGATGATGTTTTCTTTGTAATTTCTGCAAGCGG
>CAISYK010000512.1 GCA_903889605.1 uncultured Bacteroidota bacterium | reverse complement strand
TTATTATTTAAGAGGAAAAAAAACATTTATGGAAATCGATTTTAAAAATCGTTTTATGCAGAATTAATATTTCTCTGGATTTTCCTACTTCACAATACCCTGAAAAATATAAGAAGACCTGACTGGTTATTAAAACCTGTCAGGTCTGAAATTCATTTGGTCAACAACTATACAACCTATTGACTAATGATTGCTTACAAATGGTAAAAGCCTATTTAATCCTTTTCAGCATTTTCAAACTTCACAATATCTGATGCAAAGTCCATAAAGAATTTATGTGCGGAAGTAAACATAAAACGGTTATCGGCAGTTTTTTCGATAATATTTCTGCGGTTCAGCGTGTTGATAAAGTTTTTGCGCGAATCGGCATCTTTCAACTGCTTGTTAGATAAAATTAAATCTATATAGGATGAGTTAGTAAAATAATTTTCGATTTCTTCAATTTCAAATTCACTGAATTGGATTCGTTCCAAAAAGTTTTTTCCATCACGATCAAGCTCATAGCTTAAAAGGGCAATAAAAATGCAGATATCGCGCGATAACATTTCATTTGATTCATCAGAAACCAAATAAACAAAATCCTGAGTAATTTTTAAATCATAGTTGAATGATGCTTTGAAAAAATAAGTGTATGATTGTTCGTTATCTTTCAAAACGGCAAAGGTTCGTTCTTGCGGCAAAATGAATTTACCGCTCATTAAATCTTCTACAATTTGGCGGTGGTGATTAGGAAATTCCATGTTTATTGATTGTTATTTTAGGAACAGTTAGAGTTAAATCGTTAATTTTTATTTTGTCAAATTCAGGTTTCAAACCAAAATCTCGTTCAATATCTTCATCAAATGCAAGCGTGGTTAAAGCAAAGAATTTTTCAATTTCCACTTTTTTATATTCTTCTTTCAGAGTTTTGTTACACCACTTAAAAAAGTCATTTACAGGTAAATTGGATTTTAATTTATTAGTAAAAAACTCTTTATCGAAAATCCATTTTTCATCTGTATTAATCTCATCTTCAAAATAAACATCCGTTTCATTTTTAAATTGCTCAAAAATTTCAGAGGCATTAAAGAATGTGTTATTAGAATAAATATTTGTTCTCTTGGATTCGAACAGTTTAGGCACTTTCTGCTTATATGGGTTTTTAAGGAATGAAATCCATCCGGTTAAAATAATAGATTCTGTGCGGATACGCTCAATAAGCGGCAATAATTCATTAGTCAATATTTTTGACTGACGCAGTAAATTATCATTAACCTGTATCAACTGAAAATAAAGCTTTTCAAACAATACGCGTGAACTTTCTTCATCACAGTTTAAACGATATCTATTCGAAAATTCAGAAATATCATACAATTTATTTGCAATTGATGATGTATGATTGATGTCCAGAATTTTGTTAAGAGGAAGAATATATTCGTCAATCCAGCGGGAAGCGCGAACAATTTTTTCACGGTAATCAATTTTCTTTACATTAGCTTTAAGTTCGCGGGTTTCATTCAATAAACTGATGGTGTTCTTTTCCACCATTTCATAGAATGTTCTTATTTCATTAGCCAATTCGGCCAACCGCTGATTTAAAATTACTTTATCGCCGTTAATATTCTCTTTTATTTTACGGGATAATTCTGAAATTGAAACATGATATTTTTCAATTGTTTCGGGCAGCAATGGTTTAAACTCGCTTAAAATAAACTCAATAAGGTTATAATAAACAGTACGTATTTCAAAATTGTCATTAACCGGACTTAATATTTTATAATCCATTAACTGCGATTTAATATCGCTGTTATGTTTGGAAGTAATTTGATTCAGCGTTTCGAATGAAATTACTCCGCCTTTCGACTGTGTTTCATACAATTCGTTGATAATATCAAAATACTCTAATAAAAAGCGCAGTATGGTTCTTGGTTCAGCTTTCATTCTATTCTTATTTCTTTGTTATAAATCATAATTTATGCTGCTCCTGACAGGGTTTGGAACCCTGTTAGGGGTTGGCCTAAAATTTAAATCATGATTACGATATTTATTCGTCATAATAAACTTTAATCCTAAAATGAAAATTATGATTTTTTTTATTCTGACACATTTAGCTTCAAACCCTAACAGGGTTTGGAACCCTGCCAGGGGACCATTAATTTATTATTTATTTTTTAATTGTTTTTGTCATAGGCTGAACAGCACCATTTCTTTCAACAATAACAGCATTTTGTTTTTCACTGATATTGATTTTACCTTTTGACGGATAAATAAAATAATATTTATTAAATCCTTCAACAGCAT
>CAISYK010000511.1 GCA_903889605.1 uncultured Bacteroidota bacterium | reverse complement strand
TTTGAAAGTCTTTTATGATAATGAATTATTATTTTCAAATCTATGAATCTAAGTCAAGTGTTTTTTGTTTTTTTGAATTACCTGACTGCATGGAAAGACGATAAATAGTTAATATAAATATTATTTATCAGCACAATAAGCATTTTCATCTTATAAAATTTTGATTTTAACATCACAACTCATTTTTTTTGTAAAAAAATCTTTTATCTTTGTATAAAATAAATTAGAATCAATGAATCTTTTTAATTCTGAAATAATGCAGCAGATGTTCCTGTCGCATTATATTTTTTTTACAGCAATCCTATTTATCGGCGCTTTTGTTACAACCTACATTTTAATACCAAAAGTAATATTGGTAACCAATGCAAAGAAATTGTCGACTCCTGTAAATTCCAGAAGCGCTCATATAATTCCAACTCCATCTTTTGGAGGAGTTGCATTCTTTACAACTTTGATTTTATTGATCTCCCTCATTCAATCAATGCTGTCATACTTTGGAGGCAATAATATAATAGCAGGACTAACAATACTATTTATGGTTGGGTTGAAAGATGATCTTGTAATTTCAACAGCAAAAGTTAAGCTCATCGGGCAATTAATAGCCGCTTCATTTGTAATATTTTTACCGCAATTACAGATTGTCACTTTTCATGGATTTTTAAATATTTATGAAATTTCTCCCATCTTTTCTATACCGCTGGCCTTGATTTTAATGCTTGCTATTATAAACGCCTATAACCTTATTGATGGTATTGATGGATTGGCTGGTATTATTGGAATTATTATCTGCAGTATTTATGCTGTCATTTTCTTTTTCACTAAACGGGATTTTTCTTTTCTGATATGCGTTGCAGTTATAGCAATCTTGGGTGCATTTTTGAGATATAATTTATCTTCAGGAACCAATAAAATTTTCATGGGCGATTCCGGTTCGCTTATAATTGGTTTCCTATTAGGTTTTTTAACACTTAGGTTTTTGACTATAGATTCTTTCGCCATATTAAATTATGAGTTAAAATCTGAAAATAGGCTCATTTTTGTTGTTGCTATTTTGTTTATCCCAATATTTGATACTACCAGAATTATTATTTCACGATTGTTAAAAAAGCAAAATCCATTTACTGCCGACAGAAATCATGCCCATCATATTTTAATTGATTTAGGATTATCACATGTAAAAGCAAGTGTTTTACTGGGGTTTTTAAACATTTTTATTGTCTTGGTGTTTTTATTGCTGGGAAGATATTATTCCAGTATTATTATGACCATGGTTATGGGGCTTTTATTCCTGCTGTTTACCTACCTGTTTTTTGCATTAAAAACCCGCAAAATAAAATATAAGTTTTGATATCCAAGTCACCAGTGTGCATGCGTGCATGCAGCTCAAATAAAACTTATGACATGCATTTCATTAATTTAGTATATTAGGTAATTAAAACACATAATTTTATATTGCTTTTTTTTAAAAATTAATCCTCGAACTGACTACGCGAGATGTCAGACGAAGGGGCAAAATGCCGAAGTACGGATGTCACTCTAAGCTTGTCGAAGAGTGTGCGTAAGCCGACCCGCATGTTTCGACAGGCTCAACATGACAACGCACCAAAATACGCTCGGATTGAGCCAGTTCGAGCTGAGTCGAGAACTGCGCGAAGGGATTGAATTAGAAATATAACCTTAACAAAACGTCATTAAATCATAAATCGGTAAAGAGGTCTTTCAAAATAGAATTTGATAATGAACTTTATTTCTTCATCAATTCATCAATTCATTAATTCTTCAAATTATTAACCTACTTTTGCAGAAATTTAATTTCACTATGAAACATTCTTTAATTATTTGTTTAGTCAGCCTGCTGTTCTCTTTTCATTCATTTGCCCAGGTAAGACAATTGCCTTCAACTATTGATACAAATACTGTAAATCCAAATGAAATCCCCGGACCGGAAAAATTAAAAGCATTAGGTGCTACCGATGATGAGGCAAGACTAATTACCGCATTTAAAGCACGAAAGCTTGCAGAGCAAGCCAAAACCGCCCAACCAAATACAATCATTCAAACAGCCCCAGCCCCATCAACTGTTGAACAGGATCAAAAGAGTAAAGAACGTGAAAAAATACAGGAAGAAGAAATAAAAGGTACATTGGCGCCGGTTGCACCATTGCCCGAAAAAGAAATTAAAGCAGATGGGATTTTTGGACACTCATTCTTTAAAAATAATAACATCAAATTTTACGATAAAGCGAATCAGCTCAAAGCACCGGATAATTATATACTTGGTGTAGGGGATGAAATAAGCGTTGCCATTTGGGGATATTCTGATTTCAGCGGTGCATTTACAATTGATGAAAGCGGTGCCGTCAATCCGAAATTAGTTGGCCGGATTTATTTAAACGGCATTAGTTTCAAAGATGCCAAAGGATTAATTGCCGGCAGATTCAAAACAGTATATGATTTAAATAATTCTCAAATTGATATTACTCTCACCTACTCAAGAGTTATCACAGTAAACATTGTCGGAGAAGTAAATAACCCAGGAGCTTTCACTATACCGGCCATTAATACTGCATTTAATGCTTTAGTAACCGTTGGCGGTATTCGGCCGATTGGTTCTGTACGGAAAATTTATATAAAAAGAGCCGGTCAGATAATAAAAACCTTAGATATTTATGAATACCTGATGAATCCCGACAGTAAGCAGGATTTTTTTCTGGAAAATAATGATTATATTTTTGTTCCTTCTTCAGGAAGGATGGTAAAGATTAACGGACAAGTAAAAAGGCCCTTAGGTTATGAATTGATAGAAAAAGAAAATCTGGAATCCCTTATCAAATATGCAGGCGGATTTGAGGCCGGTGCCTATAAAAAAAGAATACAAATAAAGCGTATGTTAAACAGCCAGGAAACTGTTATGGATATTAATTATGACAGTTTAACGCTGGCTAAAAAAGATTTTGAATTATGGGATGGAGACGAGGTGCTGGTTAGGAAAATTCCGGAGGGATATAATAACTATATTCAGCTTACCGGGCCGGTAAAATTACCCGGTAATTATGAGTTAAAATCCGGTGATAGGATTACCGACATTATTAACAGAGCTGAAGGTGTTTTATACGATGTGTTCGACAGTAAAGCATACATTATTAGGCTTAACACCGATTTGTCAAAGAATTACATCCCTTTCAGCCTGAAAGAAGTATTAGCCAACCCCGGGTCGCCGAATAATATTTTACTTCAAAAGTTAGATATTATCAAGATATTTTCGAAGTCATATTTTAAAGATGAATATTCTTTTTCAATTATTGGCGCTGTGAGGGAACCGGGTGACTATCCGTATGGTGATAATATCACAGTTAAAGATGCTGTAAATCTTGCCGGAGGACTGTTAACTGATGTATTCGACAGCAGGGCTTATATTATCAGGCTTAATCTTGATTTATCAAAAAAGTATATTCCTTTTAACCTTAAAGAAGTAATTGAAAACCCTGATTCACCAAGCAATATTACAATCCAGCCAAGAGATATTATCAAGATATTTTCTAATGCTTACTTTAAAGATGAATTTACTTTTTCTGTTTTGGGTGCAGTAAGGAGCCAGGGAAGCTTTACATACGGAGATGGAATCACTTTGAAAGATGCTTTATACCTTGCCGGCGGTTTGAAAAAAGAAGCTGCCAGAAACAGGATTGAAATATCAAGAGCTGTTAATTTTGCCGACAGTTCCGGGGTATTTAATCCAATTAGAACAATTGTAAAAACTGTCCAAATTGCCGAAGACGTCAAAATTGATAAAACATCAGAGGGCTTTATTATCCAGCCTTACGATCAGGTAATAATAAGAACTGACCCCAACTTTGAGCTGCAGAAAAATGTTGTTCTAAATGGAGAAGTAGTGTATCCTGGGATATACTCCATAATAGATAAAAACGAAAGAATATCTGATGTAATTGAAAGAGCAGGTGGGTTTACCGAATGGGCTTTCCCTGAGGGGGCAAGCATGGTAAGGGCGGAGTCAAACGATGGCTTCTTGTTTTTTAAGCTGCAAAGAGTAATGAGGTATAAAAGATCAAAATATAATTATGTATTAAAGGGCGGTGACGTGCTGAATATTCCTAAAGTGGAACAATTAATTAAGATAAGCGGTTCGATTCAATATCCTAATATAGAAACAATAAAGCAGATAAATGCGCCTTTCAGCAGATACAGATCAGCCCGTTATTATATAAACAACTATGGTTTAGGATTTGACAAAAATGCTGACAGGAAAAATACCTATGTTTTGGAGGCCGGCGGATATACTCATCGGACAAAGCATTTTCTCTTTATTAAATTTTATCCTAAAGTTACCAAAGGATCAATTGTAGT
>CAISYK010000510.1 GCA_903889605.1 uncultured Bacteroidota bacterium | reverse complement strand
ATAATGATGCAGAAAGCCAGTGAAGGCTCAAACAGCATGCGCTCAGCTAAAATAGCGCCCAGGTCAATCACAAAATTACTAGCTACCGAAATGGTTACAAAAAAATATAAAATACAAAATGAAGGTATAGACCTTGTTTTTATCGTATATAATGCATAAGCAAATAAGCTGATCATCAATAAAAATGATAGTATAAATTTTACTGAGTCAATATCAATGTAAGGTATCTGGTTGAATCCATATTCCCATGATAAAGGGTGAGGAAATACCAGTAGGCATAAATACTTAAAAAGAATAAAAACCTTTGTTGCAAACGCCTGCCCGGCATCAGCATATAAAAATGGAGCATTCTGAACGTCACTTACAATTGAATGATTAAACCCAACCAGCCAAAGTCTGAGTGCCATATAGCCGGCAAATACTGCAATTAGTGGGACCGCAAAAAGAATTGATTTTTTTACCGAATGATTGTAAAAAAAATAAAAAACTAATGGAACTACACCGATAAAAGTTACGGCGCTCTCTTTTGTAAGCAAAGCAAAAGCAAAGCAAAGCAAACTTGTTATAAGCTGAAGTAATTTGCGGTTTTCAAAATATTTAATTAGCGAAATTAATGAAATGATGATTAGGATGAATGTAATTAGTTCATCGCGTCCTTTTACATTTGCTATTACTTCAGTATGTATTGGATGTACTGCGTATAAAAGGCAGGTTATAAAAGCTAAATAGTTTTGTTGGTTTCGGAAAATATATTTCTGCAATAATGTATACAGCACCGCAATCAATAAAGCAAATAACAAAATATTGATTAAATGACTCACAAATGGATTTTCTCCAAAAAACTGATGCTCAGCGGCGAAAATTACCAATGCTAAAGGCCTATACCGGCCTCCTGATAATTCGAGATTCGCATATCCGGCATTGCCTTTAAAATAACCATGACTTATTATTTCCGGAATTCCCATAATTCCTTTTTTAACATATACATTGTCGGTCATTACAACAAAATCATCCAGCGCGTATTCATTAAATAATGTATTTGCATTTAATGCTATAGCAAGAAATACTAATATTATCACCTGATTTTTAATTCCAAATGTAAAACGTCCTGATTTCAATTTGTAAATTTATAGTGCCTGATAGTTAAAATTACTCGCTTTCTCAGCTTCGCTCGAAATAACGCGCTTTGTTTTATTTCTATGAGAATTTAGGAAGCAAAGGACTGCAGAAATTAAATTAGATTATTATTACTGTGAAATCAGCATAAGTATGAATGTTGAAAACAATTAAAACTTAGGCATAAATTTTTTGAGAAAAAAAGCAAAGCAGCTAAAACAAAGGAGGTAATTCTAAACTCAAAAAAATTGGACATGGCGTTCAATAAATTAGTCTATTTTGTAATCACGGACAATGCTTCCAAGACCTACAGCATTTATGATTTGAATTTCCCTTTTTTTTCTGAGGATTAATTTTTCACTTTCAAAATCAGCTAATTGTCTTGTAACCTGTTCAGGTGTTGTTCCTGCTACATCGGCAAGCTCTTGTCTGCTCAGTTCAATATTCAATGTTTTTGTCTTGGGATTTGTTCCGAAAATTTCATTAATATATACAAACGCTTCCGCCACTTTTTCTCGAATGTTCATTTGTGAATGGTATTTCACTCTAAGCTCTGTTCTTCTCAGCTCAAGTGCATAAAAAAGTATTAGGCTGTATGAAAAATCAGGAGAATTCATGCAGGTCTCGCGAAAAACAGCTGAATCCACAAAGCATACATTTGTATCCATCAATGCAATTGCATTGAAGTAGTATTTGTCGTTTCCCAGTACTTTGTGCCCCAATATATTTCCTTCTGAGGCCAAACGAACTACTTGCTCTCTGCCATTCATATTGGGTGTGACTATTTTTACGCCGCCCCTTTGAATAAAATGAATTCCAAGCATTGTATTTCCTTCCCTAAAGATGGAATCCCCTTTTTTATAAAAGTTTTGGTTTTTTGATTTGGAAATTTTCTCCAGATATTCGCCTGCACAATATTTTTTTACGAAACATTTATCACTGCTGCATTTACTGCATTCAACTTTTTCTTTCATAAAAATGAGCAAAATTTATTT
>CAISYK010000509.1 GCA_903889605.1 uncultured Bacteroidota bacterium | reverse complement strand
GTTGTTTTAGAAAATCTATACGCTCGCTCTTTTTTGGAGATAAAGACTTATCATTTGTTTTTTTTGGTAAGAGTAATTCTATGATTTTCATATCTGTATTTATCTAATTTTGACAACTCATAAAGAAAGGGGCCTAAGCCCCTTATATTTAATGTTTCTTAGATATTAAATTCTGCAGATACAGACTTAGGAACTAAGTTAATATCAAATTCCTTTGCTTTTTCTACAATTAATGGTAGAACAAACAACGATCCCGGAATGGCAGCCAATGCAGCAAACGAAGCAGCCTTCAATAATTCTGTTGCTTTAACATTTGCATCGCTGATATCTTTAGGTGATGCTGTACCGGTAGCAGCTTTTTGATATGTCTTCCACATATCTTGACTATTTTGATATTCAGTTTTAAATACCTTTTGAACTTTTTCAAATACCGCCTTTGTTTCCTCGGGTGTTTTTGGAAGTGCCGAAAATGTATCGGTAACTGTTTTAAAATAATCTTGCGTAGTTTTTTGAGTTTTAGTCATTTTATTTTCCTTGTGCCATTTAGGCCACGTTAATACATACTATGTTGCCTCACCATGAGCACAACATTGTGTATTATACTACTATTTATGCTGTGCTGCAACAAACCAGTATAATTTAGATATAAAATTAACCTTTTGGTGGTTTCAACGAAGGATCGTTATCAAAAGGTGTGATAACAGGGCTTTCCTTAGGCTCTGTTGATTCTTTAATTTTAACGCCGGCAGCACCGCCACCTAATAATGCACTATATGCCAGCCCAAAATTCACCATATCAAAAACACCAGTTTTATATACTTGATAACCGCAAAATGTTAAAAAAACAACTATACCAACTATCCATAACATTCTAGCTGGATCCTGTGTTTTTCCATCAATACCTGTAAACCAATCTTTAACAATTCTGCCCATATTACCTCCTATAGTGCTAATATTACACGATCAAGTTGACCGTATTGCCATGTATTCCATTGTGGGTTTACTGGCACAGGTTGCAAATAATCCCTCGTTAATACAGCTCTTAAAAATACAAAATTACCAACAAACGTAAAGGCCATAGAACCCGTATCGCCGCCATTGCTGCCGGTAGGATTATATGGGTCTATCGGATATGTAACATACGGATTGTTTACATCTCCATTAGCTCTCATCTGTATCCAAAACCAATCTTCAGGCAATGGGTGTGTCGCTAACGTTCCTTGTATTCCGAAGCCGCCAACTAAGTTCTGAAATATTACTTGGACTGTGGCAATTCCACTGCCATATCCATAATACGCATTACTTTTAATCGGTTCGCCGATCAGATTCCATTGCGTTCCGGTATTTGACATCATTGTTATACTTTTCCTAATTGCCATATCATTCCTTCTTGTTTTTGTTATTTATCAAATTATGATTAAATTTTAAGTTGCAAGAAAAGGGGCCGGGTGGTGCACCCAGATAAATACAATAAAGTAATTTTTCTGTATAAACATGTTATATCAAGTACGATATGTAACTCGACTTCGTTTAGACATAAAAATCTTAAACCCATTCATTGGAATAGGAATTCGGTACTTCAATCCCGAT
>CAISYK010000508.1 GCA_903889605.1 uncultured Bacteroidota bacterium | reverse complement strand
CTGGTAGGCATTGTGCAATCTTCAGGACAAACAAATCTGCCCGCAATATTACCCTGCAGCACAATATTAACAATAGCTGGTTCGCCTTATATTGCTGATAGTTCTATTACAATTAATCTTGGCTGCACCTTAACGGTTGACCCTGGTGTTGAAATTAAAATGGGTGAAAATACACATCTAATTGTTAAAGGTCAGGCCGACTTTTTGGGCAGCGCTTCACAGCCGATAATAATTCATGCAAAAGATTTGAATTGGGGTGATATTTATCTTGATAGTACAGGTACCGTAAAATCAACATTTAATTATGTTCACATAGAAAATGCGACAAATTCTGTAAGGACAAATCTGGAGCCTGCAGCTATATACTCTTATTGTTCCGCTTTAGAGATGCAAAACTGCAATTTTAAAAATAACATGCGCTGTATTGTACTCTGCGGAAGCAGAAGTGTATTAATTAAAAACTGCTCATTTGATTCTACAAATGCTGGTGAAAAAATACATGGTCTCTTCAGCAGGCATGTAACTATTGATAATTCAATGTTTTATCCTACGGCTGGAGATGCAGATAATATCGACTTTGATGCATCTCATGCTGTTATGATTTCCAATAATTATTTATACGGCGGCGGTGATGATGGAATTGATATAGGCCAAGCAGACAGCGTTGGATGCGACAGTGTAACTATACAGGGAAATTATATTTATAATATGTTTAATAAAGGAATATCCAACGGCGAATGGTCTACATTCATTAACATAAATCATAATCTTATTGTTGGCTGTGCTTTGGGAATTGGTGCAAAATCAGGTGGGCATGTGAAAGCTGACCACAATACTTTATTTAATAACAGAGTTGGTATATACTCATATGAGCATCTGGATCAAATATGGGGGCCGGGACATTTGACCGTAACCAACAGTATAATTGCAGGTTCTGATACTGCATGGAAAGTTGATCCTACTGCTTTTCTGTCAATTTCCTATTCTCTTTCAGATGCCGAATTAATGCCGGGCACTGGTAATATTATGGGTGATCCGTTGTTTGTTTTACCATTATCTAATCCCGCAGGTGATTTTCAATTAACTACGCCATCTCCTGCTGTTGATATGGGCGATCCTGCATTTCCTATTGATCCGGATGGATCGAGAACAGATATCGGCAAATTTAATATTAACCAGACAGCTGGAATTAATTCAAATGAAAAATCAGAATACGAATTGATTTATCCCAATCCGAGTAATGGGAAATTTACGATGCGTTTGATTCCGGATTATAATATTAATAGAGCTGAAGTACTGAATATTTTAGGTGAGACTATTCTTAAAAATGAATTTTTAGGAAATGAAACTGAATATCAATTTGATATATCGTCTCAAAACGCCGGAGTTTACTATTTAAAGCTTTCTTCGGTAAATGGTTTTATTACAAAAAAGGTCATTGTTTATTAATCCATAAAATAATATTAACGGCTCTCTTATACTAAAGTGAAATTTATAATTGACCAATAACCCTTTT
>CAISYK010000507.1 GCA_903889605.1 uncultured Bacteroidota bacterium | reverse complement strand
GCTAATTTCATTTGCGACACTTTTTCGAAGCCTAAAGCTTTTGCGCTTGCTTCTAATGTCCGCTCCTGTTCCTGATACCATGGAGCATTTCGATACCCAGCATAAAAACGTCCGTATTGTCCCGTAAAATCTTCGTGGTGGAGATGAAGCCAATCATATAAAGGAAGTTTATCTTTTAATATTTCTTCGTCATAAACAACATCATAAGGGATTTCAGCATACTTGAGCACCAATGTTACTGCATCATCCCAAGGTTGTTTTGTTTTAGGCGAATAAACAGCAACTTTAGGAGCTTTCTCGAGTTTCACATTTTCCATATTTACTTCCGGATTCGAAATTTCGGTAAGAATGGCAGTAGATTTAGCATCGGCAATTATTTCAAAAGTAACTCCGCGGATGGTGCATTCATTTTCAATTTCCTTTACATCTTTTACCATAAAACTGCCTCCCCTGTAGTTTAAAAGCCAATTTACTTCTGCATCTTGTTTAAGCACCCAGTAAGCTATTCCATAGGCTTTTAAATGATCTTTCTGACTAAGATCCATAGGAATAAGAATAAAAGCCGCTTGTGAAAAAGTGGTAATTAATAAAAGTGAAAATATGATTGAAAAGCGTTTCATAAAAAGGTTTAATGATTTTTTAGATTTTACAATTATTTCAGCATATTTGAAAATCTAAAATTTATAAAAATTAAAAAGGGTGATCTTCTTCTATATCATTCATTTTTGATTTGCGGATAACAGAGTTAGATGGTTGTCCAAAATCCGAAGATGGTGTAAGTCCTGCATCGGCAGAACCGTACTCAGTGTTTTGCCCATAAGTTTCTAAATCGGTGAACTTCGTGAATTGAGCAATGAATCGCGTTCTGGCAGAATCAACAGGGCCGTTACGATGTTTTGCAATAATTAATTCGGCAACTCCGACATTTGAATTCCCTTCAGCATCTTCAGTAATGTTATAATATTCCGGACGATGAATAAACATAACCATATCCGCATCCTGTTCAATGGCACCAGATTCACGTAAATCGGAAAGCTGAGGCCGTTTATCTCCGCCGCGTGTTTCAACAGCTCTGCTTAACTGAGAAAGAGCGATAACTGGTATTTCCAGCTCTTTTGCCAATCCTTTTAAGGAACGGGATATGGTTGCAATTTCCTGCTCCCTGTTTCCTTTTCCTTCGCCGCCGGCTGTCATTAGCTGCAGGTAATCAACAATGATTAATTCAATTTTATGCTGTTCTTTTAATCTTCTTGCTTTTGCTCTTAATTCAAAGACCGATAAGCCGGGGGTATCATCAATAAATAATGGCGCTACAGCAAGATTTTTTATTTTATCATTCAGCTGCTGAAATTCGTAATCTTCGAGCTGGCCTTTTTTTAACTTTTCTGAAGTAAGCTCTGACTCACTTGCTATAAGCCTCGTTACTAACTGCAAGGATGACATTTCTAATGAAAAAATAGCAACTGGTTTTTTAAAATCAACAGCCGCATTACGTGCCATTGTAAGTACCAAGGCTGTTTTTCCCATTGCAGGACGGGCAGCGATGATAACAAGATCGGATTTTTGCCATCCGGAAGTTAAGCGATCCAATGCTGTTAAACCTGATGCAATACCTGAAAAACTTCCCTTATTATTTTTTGTAATTTCAATTTGGTCGATTGCTTTTTTAATGAGCGTACTCATTTTATCGTAATTCTTTTTGATATTGCCTTCCATGATGGAAAACAGGCCCGATTCAGCATTATCCAATAAATCGAAAACATCTGAACCCTCTTCATAAGCATCGTTTATTGTTTTGGTTGAAACGCGGATCAGTTCACGCTGAATAAATTTTTGCGAAATAATACGGGCGTGAAACTCAGCATTAGCAGCTGATGCCACCCTGTTGGTAAGTTGTGTTATATAATATGCTCCTCCTACAATATCCAGTTCGCCGGTTTTTTTTAATTCCTGCGTTACAGTTAAAATATCAACAGGTTCGGAACGTGTAAATAATTGCTGTATAGCTGAAAAAATACGTGCATGCGCATCTTTATAAAAACTTTGGGGTTTTAAAATATCTATTACTTCTGTTAGAGCATCCTTTTCAAGCATCAAAGCGCCTAAAACAGCTTCTTCCAATTCTACAGCCTGGGGAGGCATTTTGCCGTCAACAAGCTGCTGATTAGGTGTTGGTTTTGTTACTCGTCTGCGGGAGTTTATATCGGTTTTTGTTGTGAATTCAGTCATAGAGCAAAGCTACAAAATATAAAGGTAAGTGAAATTCAACTTATAAACATTCGTCAAACATGATTTTAACAAAATTTATATATATAGTATTTTGATTAATACCCAATGTTATTAGCCTTCTTGAAATAAATGCCGACTATATTCAGCGTAATTTTTCAACATTTATTGGATTTCGTTTGAAACAGAATTTTGTCTTTTTATATAAATAAGAGATAAGTTTTCATTTTGGTGTTCTGCTTTCTTAAAAAAGAATGTGGTGGAATTTACTCTCAAATCTTTTGCAAAAGAAAAAGGATTTAGGCTTCAATACCAGACGCTGCAATTAACAGCCAACAGCTATTAATATTATTAAATTTCTCATCGCAGCTTTTTACTTCTCATCCCATTTAAATTAAAGCCTGTCTTTTGATACTTTGTTTTAGTGAATCGTCTTGCATTTACCTTCCTTAAAAAAAACTAAAAGTTGAGCTCTGGTTGTTGAATTAATTTAAAAAATCATTATTATTTAGTGTCTAATAAGAAAACGCATCCTTTCTCCTCTGTTCTCCTCCATGAAAAACCCTCTGTAAATCTCTGTGTAACAAAAAAATTACACAGAGAACCACGGAGAAAACACAGAGCACCACTGAGACAAAAGAATGCAGATCCAACTTCCAAAATGTAAACAATTCCCTATTATTCAATAGTTATTATTCAATAGTTTTAGATTTTACCAGTCTTCATTATTTAAACTGCATTCTGATAAAAAATAGGCGGTTTATAAAACAAAGGATGCATCCCGCAAATTGAAGTTAATATTGATTTTTTTTGTTTTACATTTGTATTTGAAAATAAAATAAAACTAATCTTTAAATTAAGGAATTATGATTAAAAAATTACTTTTAGCGGCCTTATTTATAATAACAGCCGGAGTTATCAGCTCTTACGCACAATGCACCCCTGATATATCATGCATTCCCAATGGTACTGATTTCGGCTTATGTCCTGACAGCACCACAGGAATTCCCAGCGGAACAGTTGGTATAGCATACAGCCAAACATTGAGCGTCAAGGTTCCAGGTACAGCTGCTAGTTTTGGCTTTCCTCTTGCAACTATTGACTCTTTGGTTATTACCGCTATAGACAGCCTTGCTCCTGGATTAACATACCAATGCCTCGGCGGACATCGTTCTTTCCCAGGCGGTACTAACGGTTGTATTTTAATTTCAGGCACCCCTACGCAAGTTTGGAATCATAGAATTACTATTCACTTTTTGCCCTATGTTTATTATTTTATACATAATGTAGGTGCCCCTGTTAATAATAGATATTACCGAAGTGTTATACTTGCCCCTGCACCGATATTAACAAGCACTTTAACTCCTTTGCCAATTTGCAGCGGCTCAGCTTTCCATTATAGCCCCACCAGCGGAACCTCAGGCGCAGCATTTGCCTGGACCAGAGCGGCAGTCTCAGGCATCAGCAATATATCCGGAAGCGGTACAAACGACCCTAATGAGATACTCGTTAATACAACAGCGTTACCTATAAACGTTACCTATGTTTATATTGTATCTGCCAGCGGGGCTCCGAATTCTATTCCATATAATGTCGTTGTTACTGTGAATCCTGCACCTGTCCTGACAAGCAGTTTATCACCTTCTGGAATATGCAGCGGCCTTAGTTTTAATTATGTTCCAACGAGTACAATTTCAGGCACAACTTTCTCTTGGTCAAGAGCTGCGGTGTCAGGAATAAGTAATTTAAGCGGCACAGGTTTAGGAGATCCAGCCGAAATAGTTACCAATACTACAATTGCACCCATAAATGTTACTTATATTTATTCATTAACAGCTAACGGATGCACAAATTCAACAACTTTCAGCGTTGTTGTTTCGGTAATACCTTGCGCATGCAATCAGTCATTAAGCAGCAGTTTAACTCCGCCGGCAATCTGCAGCGGCTCTGTTTTCAGTTACATTCCAACGAGCGTCACTCCTAACACAACATTCGCTTGGGCAAGACCTGCGGTGTCTGGAATAAGCAATGCAGCCGGCAGCGGTACTGATGATCCAAATGAAATACTAATTAACACATCCCCTAATCCTGTAAGTGTTACTTATGTATATACGTTAACAGCTAACGGATGCACCACTCCCACACCTTTTAGTGTAGTTGTAGTTGTAAATCCAATACCAACATTAAGCAGTCTTTTAACACCTGCCGCAATTTGCAGCGGTACAGTTTTTCATTACACACCTGCCAGCACGACTGCAGGTGCAACATTCGCATGGGCCAGAGCATCGGTCGCAGGCATAAGTAATATAGCCGGAATAGGTGCTAATGATCCTAGTGAAATTCTTAACAATACTACAACCGCACCTGTATCAGTCACTTATGTTTATACATTGACTGCAAACGGCTGTGCAAATCCAACAACTTATAGTGTAGTAGTTGTGGTAAATCCTATACCAGCGTTAAGCAGCAGTTCAGCACCTCCTTCAATATGCAGCGGTACAGCTTTTAATTACAATCCTGCCAGTGCAACAGCAGGTTCAGCATTTGCTTGGGTAAGAGCGTCGGTGGCAGGGATAAGTAATATTGCAGGAAGCGGAACAGACAATCCT
>CAISYK010000506.1 GCA_903889605.1 uncultured Bacteroidota bacterium | reverse complement strand
CTATCAAGCAAATTTACTGCAAATGAATGTCGGGCACAATGCCATGTTATATGCTTGTCAATGCCTGCCTTTTTCACCCACACTTTTACATCTTTTAAACAGGCTGTATGAGATGGTAAAGTAAATACATAGGCACTATTATCACAGCGTTCACCTATTAGCCTAATGGCTGTATTATTTAGGGCAGTATTAAGCCTTGCACTTTTACTCTTATCTTTTGTTTTTTGCTGCACTATTGAGAGCTTGTTATCTTTAATATTTTGCCACTTCAAAGCTATAATATCACACCATCTCAAACCTGTACAAAGTGAAAATAAAAAGGCACGTTTCACATTATCATTGCCACAATCGGCATAAGCAAGTTTCTGTATTTCATCAATACTTAAGATTTGTTTTTTAAGCCCCTCTGATCGTGTGTTTGTGATAAGTAAAATGTTTGCATCTATTGGGTAACTCTCAGCAATTGCCGCCTTGCATATCTTTTTAAATTTAGTAAAGTAATTATAAGGGGTTTCACCTGTTAATTGTGCCTTTTTCTCAAGGTATGTTTTAAAATCTAGTGCTAATTTCACAGTAACCTCAACAGGCAAAATATAGGTGTTTTTATTTTCACTAATTAGAAAATCAGAAAACTTCTTTATACAATATCGGACAATTCTAATATCACTATTGTTATACTCATTTAGAAATTTAGTACAGAAATCAAAAAAATTTACTTTTGCCTTATTCTCAATAGGCATATTTTGTTTTTTTGAAAGCAATTCTTTTGCCCTGTTTTCTCTTATTGTATAGGCAGTTTCTAGAGTTACTCTGTTTTTTTCTCGATCCTCATTAGTTCTTGGGCTACCTATAAGATAATAACCTAGTGTTTCTTTTTGCCGCCTGTGCTTTATTGTAAATTTGTTTTTACCTGTTTTCTCATCTAGAATGCCTGTATCTATTTTGGTATAACCTTGATAATATTCTAGATATAAACTGAGCCTACCATCAGCAAGTTCCTTTTGTAATAATCTAGGGTTTTCTTTTCTTTTTTGGGGTTGCCCTTTGCTATTTTTTTCTTTTTTTTCTTTCATTTCCTTTATTTATCTTATCTTTGCAAAGATAATAAAATTATTTACACAGGGTGTAAAAAAGGTGTAAAAAATAATCAAACAAAGAAAAATAAAGGCAAATAAAATTGTTTTAAAAAAGCTAGAGTAACTGAAATTAAAGATTTTAATTTCTTTTAGTTTCTCTTATTATATGGGTTGGATTAATAGCCCCGCTACCTCATAGGACAATTCAGATTTTTCTTCGAATTGTCCTTTTTTATTTCTTCCAAAAGGTCTGTTAATGTTAGCAATAAGCTCCACAACGGCATTAAGTCTTTTGGTTCGATATTTATTTTCAGAAAACTCCAAATGTTCGGGGAATATCGAACCAATGATTCGCTGTCTCACGTCTAGTGGGGAATCCAAGAAAATAGACGGTAAGTCGTTTAGGAAAGAAAAACTAAAAATCAATTGGTCATAAACCTCCTTATTTAAGTACACCAAATCTTTTCTTTTATCTACGAGTGATTTCAACTGTAAATCATATCGCTGTTTAATATTATTGTATTCAGATATATCAATGTGATTGTCTGCAAGTTTATCCTGTAAGTTTTCTATTCTTGTCTTATGTTTATTTATCTCCAAGTTAATTGATTTTGTATCCTTTTCTCTTCCTGTTTCACCTTCTAGTAAGAGGTCTTTCAAAATGGCATTATATAATGGCTTAATCTCTTCTTTAGGTTTGATTTCGTGAAGTAGTTCGGTAAACTTTTCATTGACAATTGTTGCTCTATATCTTTCTTTACAACCCAAGGAACAATGATAATAGAAAT
>CAISYK010000505.1 GCA_903889605.1 uncultured Bacteroidota bacterium | reverse complement strand
ATGAATGATTTGCCGGAAAGTATTCGTCACATGGTGAAAGGTGGCGGTTCATTAACAGCATTACCAATTATTGAAACACAAGCAGGCGACGTTTCTGCATATATTCCAACCAACGTAATTTCAATTACTGACGGTCAGATATTTTTGGAGTTAAATTTATTTAATGCTGGTGTCCGCCCGGCAATCAACGTTGGTATTTCTGTATCACGTGTCGGAGGTAATGCTCAGATTAAATCAATGAAAAAAGTGGCTGGTACATTAAAGTTGGATCAGGCACAGTATCGTGAGTTAGAAGCTTTTTCTAAATTCGGTTCCGATCTTGATGCAGCAACCAAGTCCGTACTTGACAAAGGTGCACGTAATGTTGAAGTTTTAAAACAAGCTCAGTTTTCGCCTTTACGTGTTGAACAGCAGGTTGCAATCATATATTGCGGTACAAAAGGTTTATTACGTAATGTGCCGGTAAACAAAGTAAAAGAATTTGAAGCGGAGTTTCTTTCATTCCTGGAGGCAAAACATAAAGATGTTCTGAATCTATTAAAAGCAGGCAAATATTCTGACGAGATAACTAATGTGTTAGAAACTGCAGCTAAAGATTTATCTGGTAAGTATAAAATATAAAGTATTGAGATGTTAGATGTTAGTATTGAGACAAACAAATCTCACATCTCATATCTCTTATCTCAAATCTCACAAAAATGGCAAATTTAAAAGAGGTTCGTAACCGTATTACATCTGTAAGTTCTACACAGCAAATTACCAGCGCTATGAAAATGGTAAGTGCTGCAAAACTGCGCAGGGCACAAGATGCTATTGTGCAAATGCGGCCTTATGCCGGCAAATTAAAAGAAATTTTAGAAAATTTGAGCGCTGGTTTAGATAGTTCCGATGGGATTTATTCAAAACAGCGTGAAGTAAAAAACGTACTTATCATAGTAATTACTTCTAATCGGGGATTATGCGGCGGATTTAATGCAAATGTAATCAAAGCTGCAAATCGATTGATGAAAGAGCAATACAGTGGTTGTAAAGTAAGTGTTTTAGCCATCGGTAAAAAAGGTACAGACTTCTTTAAGAAAACTGAACATGGAATTGTAGGTACCGATATGCCGCGCGGATTAAATGAATTGTTTGAAGATTTGTCTTACGCAAATGTTGCACCAGTTGCCGAAAAAATAATGTCTTTATTTGTTGATGCGCAATTTGATAAAATTGAAATGGTTTATAACCAATTTAAAAATGCGGCTGTACAAATTACCACAGTAGAGCAGTTTTTGCCAGTACAAACTCCGAAATCAGATAAAAAAAGTAAAACAACCGATTATATTTTTGAGCCGAATATTGAATATATTGTTGCCGATATTATTCCTCGTTCCTTAAAGACACAACTATTCAAAGCCTTATTGGATTCACACGCTGCTGAGCATGGTGCACGTATGACATCAATGCACAAGGCAACAGATAACGCAGGTGCCCTTATCAAAGAACTTAAACTGATGTACAATAAAGCTCGTCAGGCCGCGATTACAAACGAAATTTTGGAAATTGTAGGCGGTGCAGAAGCGTTGAATGGGTAATATTCTAATTTTATCCTTAAATATTGTACATAAATTAAATAGCGAAACGTCTCACAATTATGTGGGACGTTTTTTTTGGGAGGCTGTTTCTTTTTGTAAGTGACTTTGCTTTGATAATTGACAACTATTCATATTGCATCAATTGAAATAAAATATAGTCCATTTTAAAGACCTCAACATGGCAATATCATGGGAAAGTGGGAGGAGTGATTCGTCTCTAAATATTTAGTTTGCTGCAAATTGAGATGCGCAGAACTTTAGTTTCTTAAAAATTTGATTTTCAGTGCGGTGTATCTTTTTTTATATCTTTGGAAAAATTTATTTTTTTATGAAAAAACTTTTAATCAAGAAAATATTTCTTCTGCTTTCTTTGGCTTTATCAATTAATGCAGCATTTTCTCAAAATGATATTTTAGTAACAGTCCAGCTTACTCCGCCGTTTTCTCCTTACCTTTCAACTTATGCTGACCATCCTGAGAAACTGTTTTTTTCTGTCAGCAATACCACAGGTTTTGCAAAATCACTGAAACTGAAAATAAAAATTTCAGGTGATAACGGTATAACAGCATCCACATCCAGTAATTTCAATCCTTCTCAGGCGATTACTCTGAATCCTTATGAAGTTAAGCAGATAAATTTTTCAGCAGGCGGATATGGGGGCTATTTTGATGCAAATAATTTTGATTTAACCGGT
>CAISYK010000504.1 GCA_903889605.1 uncultured Bacteroidota bacterium | reverse complement strand
CTTATCAAAATTATTATTTTTTATAGATTTAATTTTTTCTCTATGAATATATAGCAGCCGTCAATTTTGCTGTTAAAATAGCTGAAAATTGAAATGCTTTAAAGGAAATTGCTATTTGTTTTTTCTGCTGAATACCCTTAACAATTCAAGCGGGTTATTATTATTTTCTTTCAGGTATATAAATTTGTAAAGAGCAAGGTTTAATACCAATAATATGCCCCATGAAATCATTAAAAAATTATAATTCCATGCCCAGGCATCGGTAATTCCATTAGAAGTGAAATTTAATGGGTATAAAAATTTAACAGCCCATTCTCCTTGATGGGTAAGCATGTCTATGAAAATATGAGATAAATATGCAAAGACTAAAAACCTTGATTGTTTTAATAGTTTAACCATTGGAATAATAATTAATAAGGCAAAAAGAATGCTGTGAGGGATATTCCATAGTGCATCAATAAACGGATGCGTGCCTCTAAATCCTGCCCAGTCTTGAACTTCCGGCCAGTTAAAAGATCTGTTTTTTAAATGTCCTAAGAAAAAATAATACGGGATTTGAAAAATATCAGGAAGTACTGAAAAAAAAGCTGTTTTAATTAGACTTTTTCTTGAAGCTTTTTTCTCAAGTAATCCAACTGTTATTCCTATGAGTATGTGACTGGTATAATCCATATCGAAATAAAAATTAATTGTATTTACATTGAAAAAAATGAATAAAAAAAGGATTATCAATATAAATCGATAATCCTCATTTCTATTAAAAAATCAAATTTTATTGAATCGTAATTTTTTTATGAAGCTCTTCGATATAAATTTTGAATCGTTTATCAGTATCAATTAAATTATTTACAGTACGGCAGGCATGAAGAACAGTTGCATGATCTTTCCCCCCAGAATGCAGCCCTATTGTAGCAAGAGATGACTTGGTCATACTTTTTGCAAAATACATAGATATTTGACGAGCTTGAACGACTTCACGTTTACGGGTTTTTGATTTCAATAATTCAAGAGGCATATCAAAATAATCGCAGACAACTTTTTGTATATAATCAATTGAAACTTCACGAGCAGTGTTTTTTACAAACTTGTCAATCATTTGTTTGGCAAGTTCAAGCGTAATTACTTTTCTGTTCATTGAAGATTGTGCAAGCAATGAAATAAGTGCACCTTCTAATTCGCGAACATTTGTTGTGATACTGTATGCAAGGTATTCGAGTACTTCTTTAGGCATATCAATACCATCGGAATAAACTTTCTTTTCGAGAATAGCAACTCTTGTTTCCAGGTCAGGAGTTTGAAGGTCAGCTGATAAGCCCCATTTAAAACGGGAAAGCAACCGCTGCTCAAAACCTTGTAATTCAACAGGTGCTTTATCAGCAGTTAAAACTAACTGCTTACCTGTTTGATGTAAGTGATTGAATATGTGAAAGAATACATCCTGAGTTTTTTCTTTTCCAGCAAAGTACTGAACATCATCAATAAGCAGAACGTCAATCATTTGATAAAAATGAATGAAATCGTTTTGATTATTGTTACGCACAGAATCAATATATTGCTGAGTAAATTTTTCAGATGAAACGTAAAGAACAGTTTTATTTGGAAATTCACTTTTTATCTGAATACCAATTGCATGAGCCAAGTGTGTTTTACCTAAACCTACTCCTCCATAAATCAATAAAGGGTTGAAGGCCGTGCCTCCAGGTTTATTAGCAACTGCATATCCGGCAGAACGGGCAAGACGGTTGCAGTCCCCTTCAATTAAATTTTCG
>CAISYK010000503.1 GCA_903889605.1 uncultured Bacteroidota bacterium | reverse complement strand
TTCACCAATAGTTCAGGTATGCGATGCCATTTCAGGCGCTCGTCCTGGTGCTAGACGTGAAGTAGTTGAACAATATATTAAACGATTAAAAGACTTGGAAGCGCTGGCATTATCTTATCCGGGTGTTGAAAAAACATACGCAATCCAGGCCGGCAGAGAGCTTCGTGTTTTAGTAGCCTGCGATAAAGTTACTGATAAAGAAGCTGAAGTACTTTCATTTGATATTTCACAGCGCATTCAAACTGAAATGACATACCCGGGACAGGTGAAAATTACTGTTATCCGTGAAACAAGGGCTGTAAGCATAGCGAAGTAAGTCAACCCTGCTTATGTTGGCAATATTATCATTGTACAAGTCAGCAAAAAGTCATAGCAGGAAGTCATCCTGCTTTTGGTATAGTTAAGAGACATATTTTTATTGTATAAATGACAAAGAAACAACTGTACTCAAAACTAAAAAAGCAAAATATTTTTTGGTCCTATGATACATCCTCCGTTTTAAGTGATGATATTATTATAGAACAAACGCTTATTTATGCTGATACAGAGGATATCAAATCATTGTTTTCTATTTATAAATTATCAGAAATAAAAAAGGTTTGGAATAAAAAGGTAGTTCCTGATTTGAGATTCAGGAAATTGAATTATTATTTGGGGAAAATATTTTTTAATATCAGGAATATAGAATCCTATCTTAATAAAAGGAGTTTGGCTAACAGCAGGTATGAACAACTTAAAAAGCTTACTGCCTAAAACGAAAGAAGTACTTATTCTTTTGTCGAAATTACAAATGATGCAGTCATTCACATTTGTTGGAGGCTCTGCACTTTCAATATATTTGAATCATCGTTTGAGTGAAGATTTAGATTTTTTTTCCGCCGAAAAAGAATTGGATACTGCCCAAATCCTAAATGAAATAAATATTTTAAAAGTCAAGGACTTCAGGATAATAAATAGTTCTAAAATTCAATTAGATTTATTTCTTAATAATGTTAAAGTAACATTTTTTGCTAATAATTGGGAAGAGTTGAATAAGAAGGAACAATTGATAGATAACATATATATTGCTCCTGTTTTTTTATTGTCGGCGATGAAGGTGAACACACTTTTTATGCGTGCAAAGTACCGTGATTATTATGATTTGTATGTAATAAACAAGGAATTATATACTTTGCAGGAAATATTTAATTTTTCAAAAAAACTACTGCCGGGCATTACAATGAAGCTTTTTCAAAATGCATTGATTTTTACTGCGGATATTGAAGATGATACTATTAATCATTTGAAACCAAAATATAAAGTAACATTAAAAAAAATTGCAGCTCATTTTGAGCATAATATTAGATTGTGGCTTAGGCTCTGTTAAGAAATAATTGATACATTTTGTCTCGTTCTTTTGCTCTTTTTCTACGTTGTAAAATCGTTAAATAGCTGAGGCTATTCGCCTCATTTACGCCTTGAAAAAGAACAAAATAACTTCCCCAATTCTGTACCATTTATTTCTTAACAGAGTCTTAATTCAGGAAAATAATTGGTAATTGAATCACAATAGCTATAAAAACACCTTCCATTTTTCATGTTAAAAAGACTATTATCGAAGTCCGAGTTTACCAAAAATACTTTAATATTAGTTATTGGCACAGTTATAGCCCAAAGTATCCCTTTATTATTACATCCTTTTCTTAGAAGAATTTATTCGCCGGAAGATTTCGGCGCTATGTCCATATATCTGAATATATTCAGCATGCTTACAATTGTATCGGCATTAAGATATGAAGCAACAATTGTATTACCTAAAAATAATAATGAAGCGGCAAATATCCTCTCCCTTACTTTTATTATTAATATTATTTTCAGCACAATACTATTTATCATCATATTGTTTTTTAAAAATGAAGTTTTACATTTTATAAATTTCCCGGAAAAATATTCAAACTATCTTTATTTATTGCCTTTTTTAAGCTCGATATTCGGGATATATCAAAGCATCAATTATTGGTTAATCCGGCAGAAAGCATTTAAGGCATCAACTAGCAATAAAATAATCAGACGGGCAGTGGAAGGTTTTTTTCAAGGAGTTTTAGGATTCTTTAAAATTCAGGGTGGATTATTCATTGGTGATTTATCAGGCAATTTTGCCAATTTGATTGCTGGGATAAGACAAATTTTCAAAAACAAATATGAGTTCAGATTTGTTTCCAGAAAAAAGATCGCGTATGTATTTAAGAAATATATCGAATACCCCAAATATAATGTACTCCCAACTTTACTTAGCAGTGCAGCAACTATACTGCCATTTTTATTTATAAATAAAATGTATTCAACCGAAATTATTGGTTATTTAGACCTTTCAAGATTAGTATTGTCCATACCCCTTATCTTCATAGCATCCACAATTTCACAAGTGTTTTTTCAGCAAACAACTGAAAAAAAACATAATTCATTAAGCATAAAAAATGATGTTAAAAATATCATGTACCTTTTGCTAGGTGTTGTTGTTATTGAATTTATTGTAATCATGTTGATTGGACCGCAATTATTTGGATTTGTCTTCGGAGACAGGTATGTGGTTTCCGGTTCATTTTCCCAGGTGCTTATATTTAGTTTCGCACTTAGTTTTATTGGTTCTACATTTTCTTCTATTTTTATAACATTTGAAAAAATCAGACTAAATAGTATTTGGCAGATAACATATTTTTGCGTCATCTGTTCTTTATTGCTTTTCAAAGGTTTAACTATTCTGGATTTTTTGAAAATTTATGTCGCTATCGAAATTGTGATGCATTTAATTTATATTTCTATGATTTATTTCATTATTAAAGGATATGAAAAAAGGATAAAATAATACTATATTTACGAGCATGAATTTAATAATGAAAATTTTATTGTTGTGGGAGGATAAGGATAAAAAAAATGCGTTTTTGGTTTTTTTTATTGTTTTCCTCTTTCCAATGATAGCGATAATAAATTATATATTTGATATTCGAAATGGAATAATTAGCCATTCGTACAGATTAATTAGTTTGTTAGCCTCATTATATAT
>CAISYK010000502.1 GCA_903889605.1 uncultured Bacteroidota bacterium | reverse complement strand
GGACAAAAATGTGCTGATGCGATTGCCTTTTCATTACATTAGATTAATAAAAGAAAATATAGCTTCTGTAATTTATTATTTATGTAAAGATCATTTGGGCGTTACCCTTTCTTTTTCAAAGAAAGGGGCGGGCTTTCCGCTTCAATCTTTTGCAAGGGCAAAAGGATTTTCGCTGCAATCCCTAACGCAAAACCCAAATTATTAAATTATCATTCATACATTTGTACTTTAATTTTCAAAAATAATCAATATGAAATTTATTGTTAAACTTATAATTTCCACACTTGCGGTATTAATTTCATCGTATTTACTGCCTGGAGTTGAAATTGTCGGAAATAGTTTTTTCACTGCACTAATAGTTGCTGCAGTTTTAGCTTTTTTAAATGCCGTTGTTAAACCAATAATGATAATACTAACTATTCCGATAACTTTTGTTACGCTCGGATTTTTTTTATTAGTTATTAATGCATGCATTATCTTAATTGCTTCGAAGCTTGTTGATGGATTTTATGTTGATGGTTTCTGGTGGGCCCTGCTTTTCAGCTTAATTCTTTCTATAGTTACATCAATTCTCGAAAGTGTAAAGAAACGCGATGAAGAACATACAAATTAACCAACGAAGCACGAACTTACAAACTACTATAAAGTTAATACTTCGTAGGTTCGTAAAAATTCATACTTCGTTGGGACAACACTCTGGTTAAACTTAAAAACACATAAACAAATTGATAAACGTAGGACAATACAACGAACTTGAAGTAGTGAAACAATTAGATTTTGGTATCTATCTTCGGGATGGTGATACTGAAATATTGATGCCTACTAAATGGGTGCCCAAGGATACAAAAATAGGTGATACCTTAAATGTATTTATTTTCCGTGATTCTGACGACAGGCTTATTGCGACTACTGTTGAACCTTACGCAACGGCAAATACTTTTGCATTTTTAGAAGCCAAACAGGTGAACCAGATAGGTGCTTTTTTGGATTGGGGAATGGATAAAGACCTCCTTGTTCCTTTCCGCGAGCAATCTCATAGAATTGAACCAGGCAAAAGTTACGTGGTGTTTGTATTTGTGGATGAAGAAACTAATCGTTTGACAGCATCTACAAAACTAAATAGATATATTGAAAATAATAATATTGAGTTACAGGATGGCGACATTGTTGATTTATTAATATATTCTGAAACCGATCTTGGATTCAATGCTATAATAAATAATTTATACAGCGGTTTAATTTATAAAAATGAAATTTACGAAGCGATACGTGTCGGTGATAAAATTAAAGGTTATGTAAAACATGTTCGTGAAGATAACAAGATAGATCTCAGTCTTCAAAAAAGCGGCTTTGAATTGGTTGACGATATCAAATGGCGTTTAATAAATTTGATGAAACAAAATGCCGGTTTTCTTCCTTTAACAGATAACAGCTCTCCTGAAGAAATAAAGTCAAAACTCCAAATAAGTAAAAAAGCATTTAAGAAAGCTATTGGAGCTCTTTATAGAGAACGATTAGTAAAGATTACTGATAAAGGGGTTGAATTAATTAAAAAAGAATAATAATTTAAGCTTTTTTGAAAATAAAATTTTAACGCCAAGTCGCCAAGAAAAATAAATTACTTGGTTCCTGCCTTTGCACCTCAGCGACTTGGCGGTAAATGTTTTTTATCTCCTTTCTAAAAAACACTTAAACTAACACTGCATGGCATTTAATATATTCGCTTGACTGTCAATCATATGTGTACCTTATTTGCGCTTTGCGAATATCTAACTGTTTCGACAATTAGTCAGCACAACTTATCAAATAAAATAAAAAATCCGCAGTGGTAAAGTAAAAATTCGTAATTTTGCATAATCTTAAAAAATAATTAAGAGAAATATCATTTAGTACTAACCCCTTCAATTTTCTTTTTTATAAGTAAATTGAATACAAAACAAAACAGCCCAATAAAAATGGCAGAAACATTAACAGCTCCCGTAGAGCTAGAAAATTTCGACTGGAATGCAGTTGGAAAAAAACAAGAAGGTTATACAAAAGAAGAGCGCGCACAGCTTGAATCTGTATATGAAAAAACCCTTAAATCTGTTGCCGCTAATGAAATCATTGATGGTAAAGTAGTTGCAAAGAATAACAAAGAAGTTGTTGTTAACATTGGTTATAAATCCGATGGTGTTGTTCAATTAACAGAATTCCGCTACAATCCGGATTTGAAAATTGGTGATACTGTTGAAGTATATATAGAAAGTCAGGAAGACAAAAATGGTCAGCTGATCCTTTCTCATAAAACTGCACGTGCCATGAAATCATGGGAACGTGTTAATACCGCATTGGAAACTGGTGAGATTATTCAGGGATATGTTAAATGCCGTACTAAAGGCGGTTTAATTGCTGATGTATTTGGTATCGAAGCATTTTTACCGGGTTCACAAATTGATGTGAAACCAATCCGTGATTACGATGTTTATGTTGGAAAAACAATGGAATTTAAAGTTGTTAAAATCAACAATGAATTTAAAAACGTTGTTGTATCTCATAAAGCACTTATTGAAGCTGAATTAGAAGTTCAGAAAAAAGAAATCATATCTAAACTTGAAAAAGGACAGGTATTGGAAGGTACTGTTAAAAATATCACTTCTTACGGTG
>CAISYK010000501.1 GCA_903889605.1 uncultured Bacteroidota bacterium | reverse complement strand
CGCATTAGCTGATTTTTGTCAATATTGCGGTCGCCATTAAAATAAAATTGTTCAAGCGATGCCTTATACCTGAACTTGGCATTTTTTAATTGCCTATCAATGCTTCGATTTCTTCTATCATCCCATTCCGAATCAATGAGTGTTTCAATCATTTCATCTGAAGTGTAATTTTCAGTTTTGCCGGATTCTATACTCGTTTTAAACGCTCTTAACATTCCGAAGAGCTTCATCTTGCGCATTTTTTCAATGGTGGCTGTATTCATTGTAATTGTTTTTTATTTTACGAGTATATTTTATTGGTAATAATCTTTTCCTCTTATGTTATCATGCTCCGGCATTATTAGACCTTCATTGCCTTCTTCTTGTTTTTCCAATCCGCACTCTAAAATCTTTTTTATTGTTTTATAATTATAAATACCAAAATCCAAAGCGCGTTGACAGGCTTTAATCAAACGCTCGTTACCGAATTTTGGAGCGAAACTCAGAACGCCTAAACAAATTTTATATGCCTGCTCGCGATGATACTTTTTTCCGATTATTTTTGAAATGTAAAGCCGTACATCATTATGTATTGCATCCGCTTGCATCAACAAACGTTCAGAGGTTAATTCATAAACGAAACGGTGGGCGGCAGGCAAATGTTCTTTATCGGTGGAGTATTTGTAAGAGCTGTACATACGCTTGTGCAATGCAATTCTTTCGTATTCGTAAAACACTTCGACATTATACCGAGTGAACATGATTTTTACTTTTTTACCAATGAATTGATACGGCACGCTGTAAAAATGATTGTCTGCGCTTAATGAAATA
This sequence comes from uncultured Bacteroidota bacterium, assembly GCA_903889605.1. Taxonomy (GTDB): domain Bacteria; phylum Bacteroidota; class Bacteroidia; order 2-12-FULL-35-15; family 2-12-FULL-35-15; genus 2-12-FULL-35-15. The sequence goes on along the minus strand of CAISYK010000501.1, from coordinate 2,790 downwards.
TGTCCATGCCTTAAAACAGTTGCATAAGATTGTTTCTTGAATTCATATCGCAATGCAGGAAGCGGTACTAAAGCAGCACGCTCTAATTCTTCAAATTTTTGTCTTCTACTATGATTCCTCCCGCTTATTTCCTGATTGTTGTGTTCTTCCAATGCAATCAGGACAGCATTATTTAATTCATCTAATGAATAAAATTTGATGTCTCTTAACTTGGCATAAATGCAAGTGTAAATAATATTAACCGCAATTTCTACCAATGCTTTGTCTTTCGGCTTGTAAACGCGCGCGGGTAATATGGTTGTGTTATAATGCTCTGCAAAATCTGCGAAAGTTTCATTTATTTTAGGTTCGTACTTATCGCTTTTTGTTACCGCGGAACGTAAATTATCAGGAACAATGGCGGCAGGCGCGCCACCGAAATAATGCAAAGCGTTTTCGCAGGCATGAATAAAATCTTCTTTCTGCTGTGTCATCACAGCTTCTACATAAGTGAGCTGGCTTGCTCCGAGAATTGCCACAAACACTTCTACTGGTTTAACTTCGCCGGTATCTTTTTCAAGGATGGATAATTTATTGCCTGCATAATCAATGAATAGTTTATCTCCTTCTATATGCTCTCTGTGCATAATGGGAATTATTCGTCTTTTCCATATTGCAAACTGCTTAAGGAACTCTTGTCTGCTAAGACCATCAGGATATTTTTTTTTGTATTCTTCCCATAATAATTTTCTGGTAACACCTTTGCGTCTAAGTTCTTTATCTATTATAGGAAATAGGTTGAGTGCCGTCTGCATTTTTTCGGTGATGGGAGCTTCTTTCGGTTTTGTAAAAAGTTCTGCCAAGTCCGTATCGCTTAACTCATTTATTTCCCCGAAGGTTAATCCACTTTTATTAAATTCATCAATACATTTTTTCAGCACAGGTCGCGGTATTCCTGTCTGTATAATTATTTCAGAAGTAGTTTGATGCTGAGTATGCAGCCTAAGAATATGCCTTATGTTGTACATTACAATAATTTTTCGAGCGCAAAGAAACAACAGAAAAAAAATCTGATTTCCTAAAAAGGACGAAAAAGGCGATTTGGGCAGAGAAAGGACGAAAAGGGCTGAAAAGGAATTTTTAGTACGCAATTGCATCTGCTGGAACTCCAATTCTTCAAAAATTATTCTCACCTGTTTAGGGGTATAATAGTTTCCCATCCGAGGCCCAATTTCTTTTTCAAGATGCCTTATCCATGTTTTTATAGTTTTTACTCCGCATCCGTAGAATTTCGCCAAGTCTGTTAAAGAAAATGGCTTAATCCGAATTGTTTGTTTAATTACTTCGATTTGTTTCATAGGAAATTTTTTTAGGGCAAAAATCCACCAAGAAAAAACATCTTTTAAATCAAAGTTTATTTGTTTTAACCTTTTACATGAATATATAATTGAAAAACAATATGTTGAAAATCAAAGAAACGGCAATTATTTATAAATATTGCCGTTTCTTTGAAAACTTATTCCTAATATTGCACTCTCGTGAAAGACAACGATTTTATAAATAAACTATTAAAGCGGTTCAAAGGAAGAAACGATGTTTCCACCGATGAACTTTTTACTTTCTTTAGAAAGGAAGAGCCACGCATTCCTGATAATACAATCTCATGGAGGATATATAATTTAAAGCATAAAGGAATATTAACCCATGTTGGCAGAGCGACTTATTCAGTAGGGAAATCAAGCAAAGAAAACTTTGTTCCGGTAATCTCCTCTCAGGTAAAAAAAATCTATTCCCAAATAAAAAGAGAATTGCCATATCTCAAAATCTGTATTTGGGATACGCGCCTGCTGAATAGTTTTATGATACATCAGATGGGGCGGTTTTTCATTATTGTTGAAACGGAGAAGGAAGGAATGCAATCTATTTTCAATTTATTATCGGATACAAATAAAAATGTTTTTTTGAATCCTGATGCAAAAACACTTGAACTATACTCGTCCAACTTCAAAGAAAGCATTGTTATCAATCAGCTAATTTCAGAAGCACCAACAACTGAAGAACAAGGTGTTCTTACAAGTACAGTAGAAAAATTGCTGGTGGATTGTCTTGCAGAAAAAGAATTACTCTATGGGCATCAGGAAGAGTTAGATAATATATTCAGTAGTATTGCTGAAAATTTTAATGTGAGCATAAAATCAGCAAAGAGATATGCAAGCAGGAGAGGTCAGTTATTTGAGTTGGAAAAAATGCTCGATAAACATTTCAAAGTTTCGGCAATAAAACGAAAAATTGCCAAAATATAGTTAACGAATGATACTTGAAAAAACATATAACAAAGAGTGGTTTGAATCAAAATCAAAAGAGCTTGTAAAAGGTGATGCAAAACTGTTGGAGAAAGCGGTGATGGCATTAACGCTGCTCGAACAATTGGTGCTGAATAAAGTGGACTTTGTTTTTAAAGGAGGAACTGCACTTGTATTGCTCTTGAAAGAGCCGCGCAGATTTTCTATTGACATAGATATAATTGAAAATGGAAAGCCGAAAGATTTTGCAAGTACGTTTGACACTATTATAAAAAACTCTCCGTTCACAAAATGGAAGGCGGATAATGAACGAAAATCAAGAACAAAAGCGCCTGTTGAACATTACAAGTTTTATTACAAGAGTGTAATTGACAGCAATTATGGAGAGGAGCCAATCTTACTCGATATTCTGTACGACAAACATTTTTATACCGAAATAAAAAAATTACCGATACAAAATAAATGGCTTGTAACCGGGTCTCCTGTTAATTATACAGAAGTGCCATCG
>CAISYK010000500.1 GCA_903889605.1 uncultured Bacteroidota bacterium | reverse complement strand
TTTGTACTAGTAATTAATTTTCATAAGAACAATTTTAACATACATTTAGTTAGCCGCATGTGTTTATGTTGCTGCTAAATATAAAACAAGTCTATTATTCACAAATATAAAAACTTTTCATACATGCATGTTGGAGATGCTTTTTAAAGAGGATTTTTGTTTTAAAAACTGCTTGTAATGCTTAATGTAATGCCATTTGATGCGGGAACCTGCCTGCAAATTCCTCCGACACAAAAAATGCCTGCACGCTGTTTTCCATAGCTTAATGTAATACGGTTTGCATTTTTATTGAAACCTGCTGAAAGATTATAGAAATGAAAACGTTTGTCATAAGTGCCGTTCACATCTTTATGAGTGTTCCCATAGTTGTATTGATCTAAAACAGCAACAAACCAATTTGAGTTAATTGTAAACTCCGCCAAAGCATAGACCCAGTTTTGTTTATCTTCTTTCGTCGCTAAGTGCTGTAACTCAACCCTGACTGCTCTGTCAGATTTTATCTTGTAAGTCATATCAACCACGGCAATGTGTGTGTATATTATTACACTGCCGGCATCGGATGCACCTTTTAAAAACTTGTTGTTATATTCCTGGTAAGAGTAAATAACTGACATTTTGAATTTTTTTCCAAATTTCTGATTTACTTCAAAATAACAATCACGTAAAAGAACCTTCTTACCCATAAAATATGAATTTGCTTTATAGCCCTGCAATGTGCTGTCAGTTAAAGGGTTTAGCCTTGAAGTATCCAAATCATTGGATCCTGAATAGTTAAATGTAATATCTAATTTATAATCGCTTTTTTTAATAATTTTCCAATTGACCTCGCTTGAAAACTGGAACTCCCCGTTTGGCTGTGATGCATATGGATAAAAGCTCAGCAAGCTGTAAGTATGCTGTTTGTTTAAGGCAGGAGTATAATTTATTAGCAGATTATTTACAGATGCGGTTCTATCTGAACGGAAATTCATGTTATCCGTCCTGCTTGCACTTAAAGATACTGCAAATCCTTTTTTTGCATAGTTTGCTGCAAGAAGTAGAGCTTCACCTGGTTTGTAAATATATTTGTTAGCAGCGTTCGGGTCATTAATTTTATAGGCATATTCACCATTTAATGCAAAGTTATTTCGGTTTATTTTGAAACGGCCGGCTGATGCTCCGACATTTTCCGGCAGTATCAATGTTTGGTCATCATCCTTTTGGTAACGGCTTACAAAGCTTCCGCCTACTGTTACTATTAATTTTTTATCTGCAAGTTTTTTAAAGACGTCGTTAATTTGAATTTCTCCATCAAAACCTCGGACAATTCCAGGGCCTTGAGTCATAAAAGAGCGCTGTTTACCTGTAAGACCAGTTAAATAAATACCTTTATAAGGTTCGTATTTCAGCCTGATTCCGTCTAAAGCATTATCAAAACCCAATCCGCGGTCTTCATAACTGCGCAGAATAAAACCACTGCCGAATTGCTGATAAAAATTACCAACTGTTACTTCTAACTCATCTGATTTATAAGCCGCAAAACGATATGGAATGCCAGTGCCTTGATATCGCGAGTCGAAACCCTGACGAGCATTCAGATAACTTTCATAACGAATACCAGCTGAAAATTTCCCCCTGGTATAAATGATATTTGCAAAACTATTCATGAGCATTTTTTCAGGCGCAGGATCGGCACCAATTGATGAGTCGGCTATATAATATTGTGCATCTGCCTGAAAATTGCCATGCACTTCTCCTGTGTTTATATTGTTGAGATTATTTAAGTTTAGTTGAGCAAAAGAAATATTGCTGAAGAATACTGCAAAGATAAATGCAGTAATATTAATGGTTCTGAAGTAATTTTTTCTCACTTATAATTAATTTGATAATTCAATTTACGAATAAGAACTGTTTTCATCTTTTTTTATTCCGCCAAAGTATAAATAGGAAATTAATCTTCGAAATGCGAAATGTTAAATAAATAGTCCATTTTCTTAATTCGGATGTTCGTTTATTTTTTCGTAATTAGCTGCGTTTTCCTTATTCCGATACTTTTTCTCCTTTGGCGACTTTCTTCAGGGCTTCATACATTAGGTCTTCATCACCTTCTGCGTAAGAATTATGCTGCCAAACTATTTCACCTTTACCATTAATAATAAATGCATGCGGTACATTGTTTACATTCATTGCCCGTTTAAAATCCTGATTTTCATCTATATATACTTCATAGTCCCATCCATGACTTTTCGCATCAGTACCAACTTTTCCTGAACTGCGTGAATCGTCAATTGAAATTGCAATAAGTTTTACGCCTGTTTCTTTCTGCCATTGTTCAAAATTTTCTGAAATTGCATCTAATTCTTTTTTGCATGGTTTACACCATGTAGCCCAAAAGCTTATTATCATGGGCTTACCATCATTCGCAAATTTTGAAGTGTTAACTGTTTTCCCTTCAACAGTTTTTACATCAGCAGAAGGTATGGTCCTTCCTTCAGAATTTTGTGCAATAACTGAATTCATAAACGCACATAAAATTGTAATTCCAATAATGACTTTTTTCATAAAATTAAATAAAAAGGTTTTTACGCATACAACTATATGCTATGGACTAGGCAAGATAAAAAACAAATGGATGTAAAATTTAATAATTGCAATATTATTTATTTATTTATTTATGCGGT
>CAISYK010000499.1 GCA_903889605.1 uncultured Bacteroidota bacterium | reverse complement strand
ATATTATTTGCTAATGCTCAAAACTTTTTTAACCTTTGGTAAAATTTTTTTTTGATTTGAAAAAAGCGATTTCCATATTAATTTTATTTGTTTTTTTATTCAGCACTTCTGGGTTTTCAATAAATACGCATTATTGCCATGGCCGGATTAGGGCTGTTAATTTTGGGTTTTCTGATAACTGCAAGTCATGCTGCGGGAAAAAAAAATGTTCAAAAGGCTGCTGCAAAAACAAAACAGAAATCGTAAAAATTATTGATAATTATATTCCAGAATCTGCAATTCTTAACTCCTCTGCTGATATTATTACATTGGCTTTATCAAATATCCAAACTTTTAATATTGCAGTTTCTGATAATATTACTGTTGAACCAAAATTAAATTATTTATATCCTCCTGATAAACCTATTTCACTTTCAATTCTTTACAGATCAATCGTAATCTGATTTATCCTTTCATAATGTTTAAAGCAAATCCTTTGTTCTGATTTGTCTTGTTCAAACTTTTATCTTTTCAGATAAACCATTTCCCAAATACTTTTTATTATACTAAGCAGCAAGTATGTTGTCATTGTAAATAAATTATTAATATTACTATAGTTTATGTGGAAAACGTTAAGAGACAAAATGACTCTTTCACAGTTAATGCTGCATTAGGGATTGAAGCGAAAAGCCTTTACTTTTTAGAAAAGATTGCAATCCTTCGACTTCGCGCAGGATAAGCTCTAAGCCAGCCCTTTCTTTTTTTTATGAAAAGGAAACGCAAAAAAAACATTAATGAATTAACAACATGGTATAGTATTATTTAACAATAAAAATAAAGTCCTAATATTCAGTAAAATATAACAATTAAAAAAAAACAAAAATGAAATCAATAACTAAATTATTCAGTATAACAGTCATAGCTGTTCTTGCCCTTACAAGTTGTATGAAAAAACCAATGGCATGCTGTGATGTGCCTGCATCGGGAACTGTTGGACTGTCTCTAAGTTTTAACTCTGCATGCAGCATGGATGCCAGTCAGTATGAATGGAATTTCGGTGATGGAAGTGCAGTTTCTAAAGAAGCCACAACAACTCATTCCTATACTGCAGCTGGTACCTATACTGTTAAGCTTATGGCAATGGATAAAAAAGGTAAAAATATGAATGAAACATCAAAATCAATTACAATTAATTAAATCTAAACAAATTATGAAATTTTTTTTACTATTAACAGCAATTATACCGGCATACAGCTGCAATACGCCGCAGAAAAGCCCTGTCGTTATTGAATGGATAGCCCCGGCAGCCGCAAGCAGTGTATCTAATCCCCTTAAAGATGATGCTGCAGCAGCACAAGAAGGAAAAAAAACTTTTACGCAAATGTGTGCAGTTTGTCACGGTGAAAAAGGAAAAGGTGATGGAGCTGCAGGAATTGCACTTACTCCCAAACCCGGCAATTTTACATTAGTAAAAACTCAGAGTCAAACTGACGGAGCAATATTTTGGAAAATGAGTGAAGGCCGTGCACCAATGGCAAGTTATAAGGCTGCACTTTCTGCAGTTCAGAGATGGCAGCTGGTAAATTACATCAGAACCTTTAAAAAATAATATCACCTTAAATCCGCAAGAGTTGTTGAAAAGAAAGAGGAAAAGTCAGTAAAACTAATGCTTTAAAGACTTTTCCATTTCAATTATTTT
>CAISYK010000498.1 GCA_903889605.1 uncultured Bacteroidota bacterium | reverse complement strand
ATCTCACATTTCACATCTCATGTCTCAGATCTCAATAAACGAAATAACAATCCTTTCTCCTGCCACCGTTGCAAATGTTGTTTGCGGATTTGATATACTTGGATTTGCCCTTGACGGCCCTTTCGACAAAATGTTAATTAGAAAAATTTCGGGAAAAGGTGTAACTATAATTAATAAAGACGATTATAATTTACCAACCGAGCCGGCCAAAAATGTAATAGGCGAGGCTTTACTTGCTTTATTAAAAGAAGTTCCTGAAGATATCGGATTTGTCATAGAAAGCACCAAAATAATAAAACCAGGCAGCGGAATCGGCTCCAGCGCAGCAAGTGCGGCAGGTGTTGTAGTTGGCGCAAACCATTTATTAAATAATCGTTTTTCAAAAGAAGATCTGGTGCGTTTTGCAATGTGCGGAGAAGTAGTTGCGTCAGGCTCAAAACATGCCGATAATATTGCGCCCTGCATTTACGGCGGAATTACACTTATCCGCTCACTTGATCCTTTAGATATAATCTCCATACCTGCTCCGCCTTTATACGTTACCATTTTGCATCCCCAGATAGAAGTAAAAACATCGGATGCCAGAGGGATTTTGAAAAAACAAATTTTACTGAAAGACGCCATCACGCAATGGGGCAATGTTGCAGCCCTGATTGCCGGTTTTATGAAAAGTGATTATGACCTTATCGGCCGCTCGCTGGTAGACGTGATTGTTGAACCTGTTCGGAGTATCTTAATTCCAGGATTCGATGAAATAAAAAAGAAAAGTATCGAAGCCGGAGCATTAGGCGGAGGCATTTCCGGATCAGGGCCATCTATGTTTATGTTAAGTAAAGATGAGCATACAGCAAAAGCCGTGGAAGCGGCGATTAAGGCTGTTTATCAAAATATAAATATTGATTTTCATACTCATGTAACAACTATCAGCAATGAAGGAGTGAGAATTCAATGAGATGTAGTCTGGCGTAAATAAGCAGGCTCCAGACAACTTACAGTTTACATAGGACACGAAGTTGCTGCCATCATATTGCAGGCACAAAAATCCTAGCCAAAGTTTATGTTATCACTTAGAGTTTGCTATTCCTTCAGTTATTCCTATTATTACACCGAAATCGCCATCTGCCTGTGTCCATTTTTGCTCAGGTAAATAAGTTCTTGAAATAAAACCGTCGAGATACAAAGCATTTCTGCATCCTAAATTTTTAAAGTATTCTGCGAAGTCATAAAAATTAATTTCGGTTTTCGACATTGCAAATACGACACTATTATCAGGGAGGATACCTGCGCCGTTTCTAATGTTTAAATTTTTAGAACCTTTTGTAAAAAGCGAATTTATCAGCCCTTCTATAACTAACATCGGCCCCGACTGTGTTGCATATTTAATTTTACCGTCATTTTTAAAGTCCTCTGTTTTGCAGATAACTGATTTCATGTCGGCATCAATATAAAACACACCATTTGGTTTTAAATAAAAATTACCTTTGCCGGTAGTAGTATCAATAAGAGATTTGATTACAAAGTTTTCAATAAAAAGCCCTTGAGGTGAATTGTCCTTTTTATACATCCCTGCATTCATAGCAAAAATAAGTTTTTGTTTTTTTGTTTCGAGTTCTGTTTTCAAATTTTGAATCGATTTGAAAGGCACACCCTTTGCGTCTTTCCAATAGAATCTCAGGTCTTGCGTTTTTGATGAAGCATTATAGCTGAGTATATTATCTGTTTGAGTTTTGTTTGAGATAAATGCAGAAAATCCTGCTGTGAGAAGGACTGCAGTTGTTATTGATATGGTTAAGCGTTTGATATTCATTTGTATATTTTCATTGGATAATCAAAAAAAAACGTTGAAACAGTCTATGATTTAAATCGTTCTTGATTATGATATTTTAGAAATTCCCCATCCGGCAAAAATCTTGAGGGTAAAAAGATCTGCCTATTTTCGTATTTCAAAAAATAGTCATTAATAGTTTCAGACTTGATTTGTTTCTTAAGAACAGAAGAAAATTTGATTATATAATCAGGTGTGATTGTAAGTAAGCCGCATTCAAACGCCTTATCGTGAAGGGCATTTATTGCAATTCCATTTTGAGGATTTAATCTGTTTTTCTTATCAATACTCCAAGGTTTAATGTGGCCGGCTATAAGAATTTCAGGTTGTTGAATTCCTGTAATACAGCAGGTATTGTTGTATGAAGCCAAAATAGAACTCCTGAAGAAAGATTGATTAACTCTAACTTTTATCAATTGTTGCCTTGTCTTGCCTTCCTTTGGTAATTCAATTTCAGAAATAT
>CAISYK010000497.1 GCA_903889605.1 uncultured Bacteroidota bacterium | reverse complement strand
TTTAAAGAAGGCTTGGGCGTTTTTAATAAAAAGCCAATTGAAGATGGTTATGTAATTGCGGTAAATAAAAATAATCCTGTAAAAAAACTTTCAACAGAATCTATAAAAAATATTTACGATCAAAAAATAACACATTGGAATGAACTTGGCGGAACGAGGGATTCAATTATATTATTTCGCTTAGAAGATATTTCCAACTATTACAGTGATGCTCAGATCGGCGAAAATTTTGAGGGTCTTGCAAGCTGTATAAATAAATTAACAGACAGCCTGCCCAATATCATTGCATATTTTCCAGAAAAATATCTTGCTGAAGATTTCAAAGGTAAAAAACTTGATATTGACAAAGTAACTATTTCATCCTTCTTATGCGGTAAAGAGTGGTTTCCAACAGCACAGCCTGCTGCACAATTAGGTGTACTGCCCTTAATATTAGGAACGCTGTGGGTTAGCTTGGGAGCAATTTTATTAGCCTTGCCTCTTGGATTAGCAGCGGCAATTTTTATGAGTGAAATTGCAAATGCTAAAGTCCGCAATATAATGAAGCCTCTGATTGAGCTGTTAGCGGGTATTCCATCGGTAGTATACGGTTTCTTTGGTCTGGTAATTATTGTTCCGCTTATTCAAAAAACATTTGATTTACCTGTAGGTGAAACAGCCTTGGCAGGAAGTATTATTTTAGGCATTATGGCTTTGCCTACAATTATTACCATTTCGGAAGATGCGATGCGAAATACGCCGAGAGCCATGAAAGAAGCCAGCTTGGCCTTGGGTGCCAGCAAATGGCAGACCATTTATAAAGTAGTTATTCCATATTCTATTTCCGGCATTTCAGCAGGTGCAATTTTGGGTATAGGCCGTGCTATAGGCGAAACAATGGCAGTGTTAATGGTAACAGGAAATGCGGCAGTTATTCCTCATTCGATACTTGCTCCGGTCCGCACTATCCCGGCTACCATTGCAGCTGAACTTGGTGAAGCACCAAATGGAGGTCTGCATTACGAAGCTTTATTTGCTTTGGGCTGCATTCTTTTTATTATAACACTATTTATCAATCTAACTGTTGAATATATTTCAAACAGGAAAAAGTATAATAACCGCTGATGCAGAATATTGACGAGAATAAATTAGCTAAACAAAAAAAACGCAATCAGTTCATTGCTTTTTGGATATTCAGATTATTGAGCTATTCTATAATTGCTGTGCTGTTTACTATCCTTTCATTCATTATTGTAAAAGGCATTTCAGCAATCAGCTGGGATTTTATAACAAAAATGCCTGAGGACGGAATGACCAAAGGAGGCATTTTCCCTGCCATTATCGGCACATTATGTCTTGTTGGCGGAAGCATGTTGTTTGCTTTTCCGATTGGTGTCTTAGCTGCCATATATATGAATGAATATGTAAAAGAAGGAATCATCAAAAAAATTATTAAACAAATGACGAATAACCTTTCGGGAATCCCTTCAGTTGTTTTTGGACTTTTTGGTATGGCATTATTTGTAAATAAATTAGGTTTCGGGGATTCAATTTTGGCTGGCTCGCTCACTCTTGGATTGTTAGCCCTGCCTGTAGTCATCAGAACAACTGAAGAAGCATTAAAAGCTGTTGAAAACACTTTCAGGCACGCAAGTTTAGGGCTTGGAGCAAGCAAATGGGAAACTACACGCAGGGTGGTATTACCTATTGCATTTCCAAACATCATCACAGGATTAATTCTTTCTATTGGGAGGGTATCCGGTGAAACAGCGCCTATATTATTTACTGTGGCGGCTTATTTTTTACCAAAGTTACCAACAAGTATTTTTGACCAGGCAATGGCATTACCCTATCATTTGTATGTAATTTCAACAAGCGGTACCAACATCGAAGAATCACGGCCGATAGCTTATGGAACAGCATTAGTATTAATATTTATAGTACTTATAGCAAATTTGCTGGCTAATATACTGCGCCGATATTTTGGTAAAAAGGTTAAAATGAATTAAGAGATTGGAAAATAAAAATATTAAAATTATTCCGTACCGGCATTAATTTGCTTTTAATCTGCAATGTCATATCGAATGGCTTTTGTCAAGAGATATCTTGTTAATTGATAGCAATGCCATTTTCAAAAGCAAGTTCCCTCGCAAAAAAACTCGGGATGACAGACGGAGGAGTCTTAAAATGGATTTGAGGAAGTTTTGAAAGTCACGAAATGAATTTAAAAATAAAATCAAAAAACTCAAAAAAAAATTGACTAAAACGCATAAATCAATATGTATAAGATAGAATCAAAAAACGTTAATTTTTTTTATGGTGAGTCACAGGCTTTAAAAAATATTAATATTGCAATTAAGCCAAATACTGTTACTGCGTTGATTGGCCCGTCGGGCTGCGGCAAATCAACGTATCTGCGTTTATTCAACCGCATGAATGATTTAATTGACAGTATAAAAATTGACGGACAGGTTTTAATTGATGGTAACGATATTTACGCTAAGGGCGTTAATGTTGACAGCTTGAGAAAGAATGTAGGAATGGTATTTCAAAAACCGAATCCGTTTCCAAAAACTATTTTTGAAAATGTTGCATACGGATTACGAGTTAACGGAATTACAGACAGCAAATTTATTCAGGAACGAG
>CAISYK010000496.1 GCA_903889605.1 uncultured Bacteroidota bacterium | reverse complement strand
CTGCGCCATCCCAACGAAGGCTGTATAAATTCTAAGTTATAAAGTGGAAGATAATACCAACCTGAAGCCTTGTATGACATCCTTTCTTTTCTAGTTTTAGGATACGGGTTAAAATCAAAAACCGTTGTTGCAGATAATCCAAGTATTAATTTGTTTCGATTTTCCCCAATCAATGTGTTTAATCCTATTGGTAATATTGCATCGTACAAAAATGGCTCATAACTTGTATTTATTGTAGCGGTCAATAATAGTTTCTTTGATTTATAAACTGTCCTTTCATAACCTATTGAATATGCAAGAGCCTTCCCTCCCAACTCAATAGAAAAATTATTATTATGTAAAGTTTTATTATAAAATTGGGATGTGTCTTTTTGAGAGAATAAAGGATTAATACCCAATATTAAAATAACTGTTATTAGGATTTGTTTCATTTTTTCTGAGATTTAATTTGTTGGCTTAACTCTTCAATTTTTTTATTTTGTTCAATTGCATAAAGTGTTAGTTCTTCAATTTTTTGCATTTGCAATTTTACTAAATTGCCTAAATCACCGCCATTAGTTTCTACTTCTTTGGCACATGGCATTTCAGGCAGATGCCCGTTTTGTTTTATATATTCCTCAACTTTTTCTAATGGCAGTAATTTGTAATTTTTTTCAAAAACAAAATCACTCCAATTGGTTTCAACTACAAATCTTTTTGCCCTAACGGCTCCATTTACAGCTAATTTATAGTTTGGATCATAAGTGGCTCCTGTTAAAGTAGTTCCGATACCTACGTTACCGCTTGAATTCCAGTATAATGCTATCTTTTGAGAACCAGCTTGTTTAGTTCCTAAAGCTCCTGCGGTATATCCATATAATACAGGCCCATCAATTGCTTTACCTTCATAAGTAATAAAATAACCTAAGCCATGGTTCGCATCTTTAAAATATATTTGATTGAGGTTTACCTTAATATTTCCAGCAACATCCAGTTTTTCAGAGGGTGTTGCCGTTCCAATACCAACCTTACCTTTTATAATTGCCCCATCAGCAGGTGCAAGTATAGTCCCGGCATAAGTATTACCTATTGCAATTCCTCCTTGTACATCCAATTTATTTTTAGGAGTTGTTGTCAGAATTCCAACATTTCCATTCTTTAAAACCGTCATTGCATTTTTTTGGGTTATATGGTCGCCATTTCCAATAACAAACAGCTGATCTGTGGGAACCCATGTAGTTGAGGAAAAAGATGCCGGGACTTTGTTATACATACCAATTACAAAAGAAGCGTAGGATTTAGCAGATGTATTTATTCCGAAAGCAGCTGAAGATGTCCCTATGTTAACATCGTCCCATGTGTATCCAAAAACAGTTCCTGCCCTAAATGCAGCTTTTGAGGGAACCCACATCATTCTGGTGCCGGAACCAGTTAGGAGTGATGGCCCTCCTCCTGTACCTTCAAATGTAACACATCCATCCTGCACCTCAAATTTTGCCTGAGGGTTTGCTGTGCCAATACCAACATTAGTTCCGTTATCAAATGTAGCACCTGTAGTAATATTATTAGATGAAGTCCATCGTGCAAGATAGTTAGCGATGCCAATGCCGTTAACTTTATTATTAAACGTATTCCAATTAGCAAAAGAAAGATAACCATCGGTAGTTGCGTTTGACTGCGGGATAGAAATAATAGGTGCAAAGCCTCCGCTTGAAATAATAGGAGCAGTTCCGGTAACAGAAGTTATTGGGTTAGTCCATATATTAGCTCCTCCCGCAGTAGAAGTTAAAACTTGATCGGCAAGACCTGCATTTGCGCCTATTCTCAATGCACCTGTAAGATTAATGTCCCCAGTTACATCTAATTTATAAGAAGGTGTAGGTGTGAATATTCCAACATTTCCTAAAATATCTATTCGCATCCATTCTGTGTTATTTGTTCTAAATATTAACGGTACAGCATCTGAAGTTCCAACAAAGTCAGAAGTTGTTGTGTTTGAATTGCCAATTTTACACCACGAAGGTATTGTCGCACTACATTGAGCATCGGCATTATTTGGGATAAACAAAAAACTGATGGAATAGAGTAGTGAAACATTCGTTGTTATTATTTTTATTATTTGCCTGCCTTTGTGTTTCATTTTTTGGAATTTTAATACAAGATTGAAGTAGAATATAATTTTGCGAATGTATGATAATAATTTGCGAATGTATATAAATAAAAATTATAGTTTTTGAGATTAAAAAAAACGATTTTTTCTAAATAGCCTGAGAACAGGCTGTTGAGGGATATTTTTCTTTTTGCACTCCGTAAAAACACCTAGTTTTTTACGTGTTTTTACGGATAGGATATTTATCGTTTTATGGTGTCGTTTTTCGAAAAAGATAGATTAAATACCCTTCCAAGGTAATTTTTTTTCAGAATTACCTTAAAAAAACTGTGGTATAAAAATACACGTGTAAATAAATTAAACATACGTTTTGTGAAAACAAAATTGCTAAAGGAATGGTCTTTTTGTTTTTTTATTTGCCTTGCCGCCAACATCAATGTTTTGAGGGGTATCAAAATAATTGTTAAAAAGTTCTAACTTAGGAATTGTGACAGTTTAACTGCAGCCGAATTCATGTATAAGATTAAAACCTGATATTCAATGAAAGGCCGGATGTGTAGCGGTTTACGTTAGCTGTATTTATAAATGCAGGATGAATGCTGAAGGAAAGGTCATCCCCAACATCAAAAGTTGATAAATGTGCATCTACACTTGCATCTACAATGTTAAAAATATATAATAATGCTGCACCAATTCTAGATAAATTAAGATAACGGTGATAGTATTTTTGAAGGAGATCTAAATCAGCATCCGTATATTTGGGGTAATTATCAATTGTTAATGGATTGCCGTCAAGTCTATATTTGTATGCTGTAACATATTTAATATATCTTGATTGATTGAAATTTATTGAATAGGCAAGTCCTGCAATACCTCCGTAAAGTATAGGGAGTTTCCAGTATTTTTTATTGTATGCTTGCCCTAAACCTGGAATTATTGTTGACATTAATGCCGCTTTTTTGGGTGAACGGTATTCAGGTTTAATTTGAGGTTTGGCATTCGTCTGCCCAAGCGTATCGATATGTTTATTGTGCGGGGCAGTTTGGATGTTTTTAGGACTCGAAACAGAGTCTTTTACCTGAGCAAAGCCTGATGCAGCAGATAACAATAAAAAAACAAAAAATAATATTGAAACTCCTCCCGCCTTATTGGAAGGGGAGGAGAAAAAAGACAAAAACCAAGCTTGCGGTTTGGCATTAAAAATCCCGCCCCCAAGTATACCATGAGCGTTTGTCAAAGAGCAGCGGTTATTAAGATATTTAAGCATCAAGCAAATCAAGAATACGTTTTAGATCATTATCCGATTTAAATGGAATAACAATTTTTCCTTTTCCATTAGCTTCCCTGCTGATATTTACTTTGGTATTAAATACAGCACGTAAATCGTCTACCACTTTCAACTGTTCAAATGATAAATTCCCCTTTGTTGATTTTGCAGCAGCCGCTCCGTTAACATTTGAAGCTGCAGTAACCTCTGTTTTTGCGCCGCGGGCTAATTCCTCTGTTTCACGTACCGATAAATTGTTCAGTACAATTTGCTGATAAATATCCAACTGCCTATCAGGGTTTTCAATGTTTATCAAAGCACGGGCGTGTCCCATCGAGATATCATTATTACGAATAGCCAATTGAATTTCCACCGGCAGTTTTAACAAACGTAAATAGTTTGTTATCGTCGAACGTTGTTTGCTTACTTTTTGTGAAAGCTGTTCCTGCGTTAAAGAGCATTCGTCAATTAAGCGTTTGTAGCTGATGGCAACCTCAATAGAATCAAGGTTTTCACGCTGAATGTTTTCAACCAAAGCCATTTCAAGCATTGCCTGGTCATTGGCAATACGAATGTATGCTGGGACACTTGTTAATCCTGCAATCTGGGAAGCACGAAAACGTCTTTCACCCGATATCAATTGATATTTATCATACCCTAATTTGCGTACAGTGATTGGCTGAATAATACCGTGTTCTTTAATTGAAGAAGCTAATTCGTTTAATGCTTCCTCTTCAAAATTAGTACGAGGTTGAAAAGGGTTAGTTTCAATGCAGGAGATTTCTATGTTTGCAATAGCCCCAACTACTTTTCCTTCATTTTCAAGTTTAGTGTTATTTGTAATATCGGTTTTGGCATTTTCCAACAATGCGCTTAATCCTCTTCCTAATGCGTTTCTTTTAGTAGACATTTTTCTTTATTTAGCCCCATGCATCCTCTTCAAATGGGAGCAGGCAATGGGTTTGTGGTTTTTTTATTTAGTTGTTTTTTTTGAATGCCCTTCAATTCCTCCCATTTGGGAAGGCAGGAGGGGCTTTTAGTTTTCTTCTTCTTCTACATTAATAATTTTTTCAGCACCATTAAGCCTTGTTAGTCCGTTCTTTTGGAGTATTTCACGCGCAAGGTTCAAATAATTAATAGATGCTTTTCCGCTTGCATCGTGCATAATAATACTTTGACCGAAACTTGGTGCTTCACCTAATTTTGTGTTCCGTTGAATAATTGTGTCAAATACCATTTGTTGAAAATGCGTTTTAATTTCATCCACTACCTGATTGCTCAAACGTAAACGCATATCGTACATTGTTAATAAAATACCTTCAATGGCTAGTTCGGGATTAAGGCGCGACTGAACAATTTTAATGGTGTTAAGTAATTTGCCTAAACCTTCTAAGGCAAAATACTCGCACTGAACAGGAATTAGAACTGAATCAGCAGCAGATAGAGCGTTTATAGTTATCAACCCCAACGACGGTGAACAGTCAATAATGATAAAATCATAATCATTTTTGATTTTTTCCAATGACATTTTCAGCATTTTTTCGCGCTGAGGAAGATTTATCATTTCAATTTCTGCACCAACTAAATCAATGTGAGCGGGCAAAAGAAACAGGTTAGGTGTTTCAGTTTGAAGAATAGTATCTTTAGGGTCAACACCATCAATAATACACTCGTAAATGCCGGTTTTAATGTTGCGCGGGTCAAACCCTACACCTGAAGTTGAGTTTGCCTGAGGGTCGGCATCTATCAAAAGTGTTTTAAATTCCAAAACAGCCAAACTCGCTGCAAGGTTAATAGCTGTTGTTGTTTTCCCAACTCCACCTTTCTGATTTGCAATTGCTATTATTTTTCCCATTTAATTTTCGTTGAATTGTTTGATATTTATTGCGTTAATGCAAAATTATTTATTTGTCTTTTTATTACTTGTATGCCGAATATTATAATAGTTTTTTTTTTTGTCAATTGGCTTATGCCAATGGCTATTCCTGTAAATGACCTATTGTTTTATTTTCTCCAATATTGAAAATAATCAATTCAAGACCTGCAAGTGAAAACTTTTTTGCCGCATCATCTTTATCGATTTTTATACTTTCAAAAGTATCATGATGCATCCCAATAATTTGGCGGCAATTGATAAAATCGGCAGCAATAATGGCGTTATCAACACCCATAGTGTAATTATCGCCGATTGGTAAAAAAGCGAAATCAATAGTGCGGTAATCGCCTATGAGTTTCATGTCATAAGTAAGAGCTGTATCCCCGGCAAAATAAAAGCTGCTTTTGATCGATTCAATTACAAAGCCCATAGGACTGCCGCCATAATTTCCATCGGGTAAACTGCTTGAATGAGCCGCATAAACACATTTTACACTTCCAAAATTAAATTTCCATTTGCCGCCGATATTCATCGGGTGGGTATTGATTACGCCATTTTTATTGAGCCATTGGTGGATTTCAAAAGCGCAGATCACTTTCGCTCCGGTACGATTGGCAATACTTACTGCATCAGCAATATGATCTTCATGTCCGTGAGAAATAAGTATATAATCGGCTTTTATGGCAGCCGGATCGATACCTTTAGCTAATTCGTTTGGGGTAATGAAGGGATCAAAAAGAAGGTACTTGCCGTTCAATTCGATTCCAAAACATGAATGGCCGTAATATGTTATATCCATAATGATAAAAAATACTTTACTTTTTAATCGGGTTAATTTTTAATAAAAATACGGTTTTTGCGCCTGTGATTGACTGAAACTTATTAAAAGGTTTTAAACAGCTTTTTGTTAATAATTTTTTTTGTGATAATTGTTTTTTTTTAGCTGAAAATGCTCCAAACAGCCTTGTTTTAATGACTTGTTATTGTTTTAACCTTTCGGGAAATAGGATGTAATATCTAAATTATTATTGCTGCTGCAAATATATGTTGATAACGCAATATCATGTTTTAAGAATTAGTAATTATGTTATTCAGGTTTTGCAATAAATGCTCATATACATTTTTGCCGCTGGCCTAAATTGCCTCCGGTAAATTTATTAATTGGTGTATTCTAGAACCTTGGATACAGCGGTATGATATATTCTAAACTCAGCTATATTGAGTCAGTCTTTTAAGTCGAAATTGGCCGCAGATGCACAGATTAATAAAATTATTTTTCCTTTTAATCTGTGAATTTGCGGCAAAGCATTTTTCTTATTTTATAAAATTAGCCGACTCTATTGACAGGCACTATATCAATTAAGTCTGATTTTATTATGTTTTGGTAAAAAAAATAGGCAATCGACTTTAGTCAATTGCCTATTTAGAAAAATGTATAATGATAATAAACTTATGCTTGTGTTTCAGGTGCAGAATTCTCCTCAACAGCTTCAGCGACAGCCGGAGTGTTTTTAGCAACAATTTTTGCAGTTTTAGCAACTTTAGCAGCAGTTTCAGAAGTCATACGGTTTTTGTATGCATCTTTTTTAGCTGTATCCAATTTAGTTATTTTGCCGGTAATTTTACCTTCTTTTTCCGATTCCCACTTAGCATATTTAGCATCAGCTTGTTCTTGAGTTAAAGCACCTTTGGTAATACCGCCTTTCAGGTGATTTTTATACATTACCCCTTTGTATGAAAGGATTGCACGGCAAGTGTCTGTCGGCTGTGCTCCATTTTGTATCCAAGACAAAGCTTTGTCATTGTCCAAAATAATGGTAGCTGGATTTGTATTAGGGTTGTACGTGCCAATTTTCTCAATAAACTTTCCGTCTCGAGGTGCACGACCATCCGCAATTACAATATGGTAAAAAGCATTTGCTTTTTTTCCATGGCGCTGTAATCTAATTTTTACTGGCATTTTTATTTGTTGTTAAAGGTTAATAATATATTCCCGTTTTTAGTTTTGGGATTGCGAAGTTAAGGAAATTAATTTGTCTGCAATACATTTTGTTATTATTTATTTTTGAAGTCCGCTTATTTGTGAAATTTTTAACTGCTCCGGCAGTGCCTTAATATATGAAAATTACCGAGGAATACAATTATTTAATGAAGCAAGCGTTATGCTGTTTGCTGGCTATGAATATTTTACCAACGTGTGACAAGAAAAACAGTCTGAATTCTACCATTAATACTTTAATTTAGCGGATGAATAACATAATTTAATTGTTAAATTCATCAATTCAAAACTTATTATTACTTTTGTAAAAAAATAACATTGATTTAGTATGTCAAAATCATCTGCAAATTCCATTTTAATACCCATTCTTTCCGAGGAGCAAACTTTAATTGCTTTGGGTCAATCTTATAATTTAGCCCGTTTAACAAATTCTAGAATCGTATTGCTTGGTGTAGAAACAAGCGAGCATCCGGTAAAAAAATTGTTGGCGGAAATGACTAAAATCGCTTCACTAAAATCAAAACAGCCTATTGAGGCAATCATTCGCGAGGGAAATGTGTATGATGAAATAAATAGAGTTGCTGATGTTTTAAATCCGTTATTCATAATGATTGGTTTAACATCAAAACTTGGATATGGTAACATTACCAGTAAAAATGCTTTTAAAATGGTGCGTGAGTCAAAACACCCGGTAATTACTATACGCGGTAAGGTTCACAGGGACGGATGCAAGACTATTTTACTGCCGGTTGACTTGTCCAAGGAAACAAGGGAAAAAGTTTCCAAAGCTATTGAATTAGCAAAAATATTTAATGCTGATATTCGTGTAATTTCTATCCTAACCGAAAGTGATGAGGATTCAGAAAATAAATTAATTT
>CAISYK010000495.1 GCA_903889605.1 uncultured Bacteroidota bacterium | reverse complement strand
ATAAGTAGAGGTTCGGTTTAAAATTTGAAATACAGATTTTTTTCCAAAAATATCAAGATCGGAAATAAAATTATGCTGTTTATCAATAAACTCTCTTCCTTCATTTAACTTTTCGTAATTATTATTTAGTAAATCAATTTCAATTTCATTGACTTTGATAAGATTTCGTAAAAATGTAATTTTTCTTGCAATTTTTATTTCAATATTTAAAAGAATCAGAAAAAGTATTACTGTTATTGGAATTATTATGATTGAAATATTTGGATGCTTTTCAAAAAGATAAAAAAAAGTAATTACGGCTGTTAAAAACAATATTACCCTGCTGTAGAATATCTTGTTAGTCTGGCTTTTTTGAATTACAATCAGACTATTAAAGTCAGTAATTCTGCCTCTATATATTTCTATTAATTTATTCATATATTAAAATTGTGTTATCACTTATAGATATTATGCCTCCCTCCTACCCTCTTATTTCTTGTATATAAATAAGCGGCATTTAAAATCGCTGATTAATTTAGTTTTTTCACACCCATTAATCTCCCAAAGGCTCACGAAATTAAGCAGAAATAAATGTAAATATTCAATTATATTTTAGTAATTTTAATTTAGTATTTTTAGAACAATATTTTTAAGTTAAAAAACGTAAATAACAAAAAGCAACAAACAAATATATATTAAAATAGGGGCAGTCTAGATATAAACGAAAATTAATATTTTTAACTGACATGATGTTGAAAAGGCCAATATCACAGCGCTTAAACACTCTAAACCTTACGAAGCAAAACATAAGAATGAATACAGGCTCAATGAATATTAATAATGTTTTAAGTTTATTATCAGAAATTGATGTATCAAAATACGATGAATCTTTCCTAAATACATCACTCCAAAAAAGAATCAATGAAACTCTGTGCGGTTCTGAGGAAAATTACTTCAGTTACCTTGAAGAAAACAAAATGGAAGCCGCAAATTTTGTTGATTCTCTTCATATAAGCTACAGTTCCTTTTTTCGAAATCAGCTTACTTTTTCTGTGTTGGAACGTATAATTCTGCCATCCTTAATTCAGAAGAAAAAAGATAATAAAAGAAAAGAAATAAGAATCTGGTCTGCGGCATGCGCTGCAGGACAAGAAGTATACAGCCTTGCCATGCTGCTGGAGGAATTTAAAAACTGTGATAATGAAAAATTAAATTACCGCATTTTTGCCGCAGACCAAAATGAAGCACAGTTAATCGAAGCGCGTAATGGAATATATGATGCGCATGCCTTAAACAATATTAATTTGAAGAGAGTCAATGAATGGTTTATAAAAAATGGCGCAGCCTATTCAGTAAAACCTGAATTGAAAAAAAATATTACTTTCTCCGTTTTCGATTTATTTAATGAACACTTAAGCTGTCCGCCGGAAAGTATTTTTGGCGACTTCGATTTGGTTATTTGTGCTAATCTGCTTTTTTATTATAAACCTGAATTCAGGAAAATAATTTTGAAAAAAACATGCGGCAGTTTAGCAAAAGGCGGTTATTTGATTACAGGTGAAACCGAGAGAGAAATTCTAATGAATTATAATTGTCAGGAAGTATATCCGCATTCAGCAATATTTCGGGTAAAATAAATATTGCAGGTGTAAATAAAAAAAATGGCATTTAATACATTTTTGAGTTCGAGTCTAACCTCCTTTTTCTCTGTGTCTTCTCAGTGGTGCTCTGTGAATTTTTTTTGCTGCACAGAGTTTCACAGAGAATTTTTCGCAGAGAAACACAGAGGACAAAGGATTGTTGAATTTCCTT
>CAISYK010000494.1 GCA_903889605.1 uncultured Bacteroidota bacterium | reverse complement strand
TTTAGCCTAAATTAACAATCGAACTCAGGTTAATAATGTGCCGATTCAAAAATTAAACTGATGATGACTAAAAAAATCTTTATCAGCCATGGAATTGCTTTACACCAGTCAATATCTAACGTTTCAGTGAAATAATTATAAAAACATTAATTTAATTTTTATTCTTTATTTGTACCGTTTTCCAACTTGTGGGTTTTTTTTGTCCCCGGGTACATTTCATATTTCAAAAACCTGCATTCCAACTGCCCGTTGAACAATGCAATTTTTCGTGACGGACGCAAACCTACATGCTTAAAGGCTTCCATATTGGAACTTATCATCCAGCAATCATAACCGGCAAAGCTTTTCTTAAACTTGTCGCCGATGCTTTTATAAAGTTCTTCAATATTATCCTTCACCATCCGCTCACCATAAGGCGGATTTAAAATAACTACACCTCGCCCGGGAGGCACTTCAAAATCTTTTATATCACAAATTTTGATAGAAACAATATCATCTACTTTTGCATTTTTGATATTTTCTTTTGCTTTTTTAGCTACGTTAGGCGAAAGTTCTCCTCCAAGAATCTGCTGTTCGTGATTTGTGATTTTATCGATAGCTCCATCAAAAATTGTGTTGTATAATTCTTCATCAAAAGCCATAAATTTTTTCCAGCCTTCAAAACTATACTCTTCGCGGTAATAGCCTGGAGGAATATTATTAGCAATCATTGCAGCTTCAATTAAAATGGTCCCGGAACCGCACATTGGGTCAATAAAAGTACTGCGTTTGTCCCAGCCGCTAAGCAAAATCATCCCCGCTGCCAACACTTCATTCAATGGCGCAAGGTTTGTTTTGTCGCGGTAGCCTCGTTTGTGCAGAGATTCTCCTGAACTGTCAAAAGCTACAGTACATGTATTTTGATAAACGTGTAAATGAATCCGAAGAGTTGGTCTGTCTAGATCTACAGATGGCCGTTCACCGTGTTTAGCACGAAACTGATCAACTATTGCATCTTTAGCTTTTTGAGAAAGGTACTGAGAGTGAGTAAATAAATCGGAATTCAAAACTGTGTCAATAGCCAATGTGTCGGCAACATCCATATAATCTTCCCAATTGATTGATTGTATGGCATCATATAAAGATTTTTCGTCAGTTACATTGAATGTTTTAATCGGCACCAGTATGCGTAAAGCTGTGCGTAAACAAATATTTGCTTTATACATAAACCCCTTGTCGCCGACAAAACTAATTGCCCTGTTATGAGTTTCAATATTTCTTGCTCCAAGCCTCTGCAGTTCAACTGACAAAATATCTTCCAAACCAAAAATGGTTTTGGCAATCATTTTAAAATCTGTTCCTTTATCCACTTTAATGTTTTTTTACAAAGATATTGAATTAGGTTAGATTGTTTTATTTTTTAAAATATTGTTGCTTCAGAGAAGAAACAAAAATCAGACGATTAATTATTGTCTGCCTTTAAAGTTAAACTTATCATCAATTTCAGAATTCGAAGATAATTTTATCTTTCCAAGGGAATCTGAAGGAAAGCTTTTTTGAAATTAATGATAATAATTTTAGACACT
>CAISYK010000493.1 GCA_903889605.1 uncultured Bacteroidota bacterium | reverse complement strand
ATAAAGTGTAATATCTGCAGGTGAAATACCGGATGTACGGTTTATTCTATGGTAAAAATCAGCATTAATTTGACCTATAGAACTTTCTTTCAAAGTACGATCAAACCCTTCGGCAACTGCATCCACATTGGCCATTCTAACCTTGAAAGTATTTGCCGATGCAGAATTAGGAGTTATATCTACAGGACGAAAACGAGGTGATCCGTTGTTTGAACCAACCGGGAAAAAGTAGGTGTTTGCCGAAAGAGTATTGCGCGAAAGTCCGCCATCGTTTATGCTGCTTACAAATCCAGTTGTTTGAGTTACGACGCCGATACCTGTGGCAAGAACAAAAGCTGTGTTGCCGCCTGTTGCAAATTCGCGGTCGTTAAGCGAAAGTGTGTCTTCAATTTCAGTATCTACACTGTTAAGATTTTTTATTCCAGTACCTGATAATTCAAGATTGTTGAAATGAGTGAATGTGCTGCCGCCAATGGTTTGTGCTGCATCATCCAAATGCACCCACCCGTTATTACCGGATGTAAATATATTGCCGGCGGGATTATTATTTATCACATCACCGGTAATATAAAAATTACCGCCATTGGAAATGAGACCGTTATTTTGATGAATTAAATCGCCGTTGATAACAATATTCACATCATTATTTATAATTGATTGCCCATTGTTAAGCAATTTTGTTTGAGAAATGCAAAATGTTGACGACAGTGAAAATAGAACAAGAAAAATTGATTTAGAAAACAAGTAAATATTTGGGGAAATCTTAACACCTAATTGCTTATCATCGCTTGACTCAAAATTACCGCGGATATAAAATCGGTGGCTAAATAGAGTTTTGTTAAAGTTTATTTTTTGTTTCATAATGATTAAAATATTAATTCTTAAAATTCTAAAATATCTTGTTGAATTGGGATTGAAACTTTTGTATAAATACTTTCTTTTATAGCCTTGATAATTTTTATTTATACTTATTTACCGTTCATATTTTCTTCCGCCGATTTCTTAAACTCCTGCAACTTTAAACGTTTGCTTAAAATGGCGAGTGCCATTAGTGTAAGATCATTCTCTTCTGATTCGTCTCTTCTTTCAAACTTGTGATTATTGGAAACATGCGAAGTATCAGATATATTCAAGGTTATTGTATTGGGTGTTTCCGCGTCCTTATTAATGTGTTTGTTTTTTTGCATAAGGATAAAAAGTTTAATGTTGACTATTCTGATTTTTATTTTAGCAGCTGGTATATATCAACATCTAAATGTTTACTTAAAATGCAGAGTGTTGTGAGTGTCATATCATTCATTCCTGATTCATAACCAGCAACAGTCAGTCCTGTAGCTGCCTGAAGCTGCTCCTGTGATATACTTTTTAGTTCCCTATATTTTTTAATATTGCAGGCAATCTGTTGAAGTAATTCGTGAAGAGTTTCAAATTGTTGATAATGTGCTTCGCAGTGTTTACCGTATACATCAGTTGTTTTTGTGTTAGACATTGTTACGGTTTTTTAAAGGGTTTGATTTTTTGAAATGAATAATTACAAAAAACAGGTTCAAAATTTTTCAGCACCTCGCGAGAAAATAACCTTGCGATGAACTTAAAAAACAAATTTATGTATAGTAAAGGAAAGGGTGGGGTGACAAATACCCTATTTTAATAGGGTAAAAGCAGTAATTATATGTAAGGAGCGAGGGTGAGGGGAAAACTGGAGATTTTGCTATCGTTGTCTGGCAAATCTGCATGAGCTGCATGGCAGAGCATCCCCAAAAATTAAGTAAAAAAAATATAAGGTTAGTTATAGGTTGAACAGTTGGTTTTTTAACTAAAAGAAAGTACAATTATATTCTCACCCCAATTACTAAAATATCATCTATCTGCGGGATATTACCTTTCCATTCAGCACAGGCAGATGCTATTATTCCTTTTTGTTTCTGCATGCTTGAATTCCGGCTGTTCAATAATAACTCTTTAAATTTTTGTGTGCCGAATTTTTTTCTATTAGTGCCCCCGAACTGATCAGTATAACCATCTGAAAAAATATAAAAGCTCATGTCTTTGTTTATAGGCACAACATGGTTGGTAAATTCTTTTTTAAGCGGGTCGTATATTTGGTCCGTCATTCCGCCCCCGCCGATTCCTTGGATATCTCCTTTTATAATATCTAACTTGTCGCCTGATATTATATATAAAGGGTTTTGGCCAGCAAACTGTACTTCATTATTAGTATAATCAATAGTGCATAATGCGATATCCATACCATCATCAGATACGGCACCTTCTTTTTTCTGATGGAGAGCTTCATAAACACCGAGGTTCAGCAGCTTAAGTATTTCGGAAGGTTTAGTAACTCGTTTTTCATTTACTATCTGGTTCAGCAGGGTATTTCCGATCATGCTCATGAAAGCGCCTGGTACGCCATGACCGGTGCAGTCCACCGCCGCAATAATTATTTTATCATCTATTTTAGAACACCAGTAAAAATCACCGCTT
>CAISYK010000492.1 GCA_903889605.1 uncultured Bacteroidota bacterium | reverse complement strand
AATTTTTTTTACTTCTTCTAAACTCATGCCGGCTCCAAACTCGGCATGGCTGTTAGTTAAGTTGTGTTTTTTAAATTCGTCAATTGCAGATAAATCTATAATTTCTTCCAATAATTCATGTCGTTTAGTGACTCTAAGCGCGATATCAGTTCCGCCGTTTACCAAAACAGCATTCTGCATTTTATTTCTTAATTCCAGGGCCTCAGTTTTCGTTTTAGGCTGATAATATTTTTGCTCATTGGTAATTATTTCAATTGATTTGCTTTCATTTTTAATCTGCATAAGCAAATCGGCAATTTGTTTCTCGCCGGCAGTAAAGTGATCTGTGCTATGCTGAGCACAGGCTTTTGCAGCGGCTTCAATTACAGGTTTATAACCCGTGCAGCGGCAAAGATTGCCCGTTAGGGCATCTTCAATACTTTCTTTTGCGGGGTCTTTTTCGTTTTTGTAAAGTGAAAACATTGACATTACAATTCCCGGGGTGCAGTACCCGCATTGGCTTCCGTTGCCTTCCGCTATTGCCTGTTGAACAGGGTGAAGGACTTTTTCAGTTCCATCATAATGTGACAAATTTTCGACTGTTATAAGTTGCTTTCCATGTATCATAGGCAAAAATACAAGGCAGGAGTCCCAGGCTTTATAGCTTATTTTATTGTCGTGGTCCAACTCTCCAATTACAACAGTACATGCACCGCAGTCACCCTCAGCACAGCCTTCTTTAACTCCTTTGTGAATCGGGCTGCTGCGTAAATAATTAAGAACAGTTGTTGTCGGCTTAAATTGTCCGCTGAAATCAATTGTTTGTATTTTTCCGTCTAATACAAATGAGATGTTTTGCTGCATAAGAAATAAAGACTTTATTGTTTTAATTATAAATAATCAAGCTTGAAAGTTAATAAAAAAAAATATACTGCTCATGAATAAAATATTGCCGGAGAGGAAAATTTGAATTAAGTTCTATGAAAATTAAATTGAAGAAAAATCATGGAAGGTATTGGAAACATAAGACATTATATGATAATATGTTATATTTGTATAAGAACAGCACTTATTTTTCATCCTTGCCGATTTTAATAGATTAATTAAATACAGCATATTCTATAATCCTTTTAGCCTATACCTATGATACTAATATACAGTTTAATTGCAATTTTTATAGCATGGATTTGGGTTGACTATTATAGGCTTATTGACATATATGAAAAAGAAAGTTTAAAGTATTTTATTTTGACTTTTATCCTGGGTGGCTGCTCTGTGCTTATTGTACTAATAATTAACAGTGTTTTTCTTGACGGATTAAATTTTGAATTAAACGGTGATTTTATAAATGACTTTACCTATAGTGTCTTAAAAATTGGAGTCGTAGAGGAATTTGCAAAGACTATTCCTTTTTTTATTATGCTGTGGCTTTTTAAAGATCAAATTAACGAACCGGTAGATTATATTGTCTTCATTTCTATTTCTGCTTTGGGATTTTCTGCAGCTGAAAATATAATGTATTTCTATAGTCATGGGCCAAATATAATTAATGGAAGAGCAATTTTAGCAACTGTTGGCCACATGTTCGACACTTCACTTATCGCATATGGACTGATACGTATTCAATTTGATAAAACCAATTCAAAAGTATTGCTTTTCTTGGGATTTTTTGGGCTTGCAGCATTATCTCATGGCTTTTATGATTTTTGGCTGTTAAATGAAACTACAAAATCAGGCGGCTGGATAATAACGATATTATACTTTTTAATAACTATTTCTATATT
>CAISYK010000491.1 GCA_903889605.1 uncultured Bacteroidota bacterium | reverse complement strand
TAATAGGCCAGCAACTGGGTATTCTGAGTTTTCTTACCGAATTAATGGGCGGTTTAATTGAAAATTCCCGGCAGGAAATCGGTCAAATATGGGTGGTTGACAAAATAACTCAAAATGCCAATGAGCTGCCTCAACTGGACGAGAGATTAGTAAGAGAGATCAGGAGTATTGAAGGCGTTCAGGACACATATTCAATTATTGCTGCTAATGCTTCGGTTAAATTTGCGAATGGAAAAGTGGCACCTATTCTGTTAATAGGCAGCGAATCGCCGGTATTTGCAGGTGGACCAAGAAAGGAAAAAATTAATGGAGGCAGTATTTTAACTCTGAATGATGAAGGCGCTGTATCTGCTGAATTTTATGATGAATCAATATTCAATAATAAAGTTGATGTGGGAACCAGGGTGGAGATAAATGGGAAAAGTGCTTTTATAAAACTACAGACAAAAAATGCCAGAGGTTTTGCAGGTTCTTTCTTTTACACCACTTTATCAAAGGCTAGATATTTTTCATCATTCCCCGATTCAAAAATAAGTGCTGTGGCAGTGAAGGTAAAGCCGGGCTATGAAATTAAGCAGGTAGTAAAAAACATCAACAGCGTCATTTACGGTGTTAAAGCATGGGACGCGCAGGAATTTAAAAACACTACGATCCGCTTTATAACGATATCATCAAATATCGGTTTAAGCGTTGGCTCATTAGTGGTTTTTGCACTCATCAGCGGATTTTTTATCATTGGGCTTACGCTATATTCAGCATCGTTGGATCGGATAAAAGATTACGGGACCTTGAAAGCAATTGGAGCAACAAATGGCTATGTAAGCAAACTGATTTTAACACAATCTTTCCTTTTTGCAATTATAGGTTTTATAATTGCATTACTTCTTTTGGCAGGATTCAAAAAAGGTGTTTCTAATACAGGTCTGATAATTACTTTCAGTTTTATTAAAGTAATTACTCTCTTTCTTATTACTGTTTTCATTTCTGTAGGAGGCTCATTTTTCGCGATTCGTAAAATCAATACCGTTGAACCGGCTTCTGTTTTCAGGGGATAAATTCTAAAAATGTATAAGATGAAAAACTTAATATTATTATTATTAATTCTGTTTTCGCTGAATGTTTTTCCGCAGGGAAAGAAGATAAAATTAGGGGAATGTATTGATGCCGCTGCACAGAACAAAGCTGATTTCCAGGCAATCAAAATAGATAATGCAATCGCTGAAATGCAAAGTAAAGAATTGCTGGCTAAATACCTTCCGCAAATTTCCTTAGCTTATGAGTATAGGAATAATCCAATCATCCCAAGCCAAATTGTACCAATCGGACAATTCAGTCCTGTAATCACTGATGAAACAAGAGCCATTAAATTTGGGACTGACTGGCAGCAGAATGCAGGAATTAATGTTTACCAGCCAATTATTGATGCATCAGTAAAAAGTAAAATTTTAGAAAGTAAAATAAACGAAAGGATAAAAAATGCTGACTTACAAATAGCTGAGTATGAATTAAAATATGAAGTAATTAAATCGTTTTGCAACGTTTCCCTGAAAACTTTCCAGTTAAATGATGCTCTGATCGATACTGTTAGAACATTCAAATCACTCGAATTAATAAAATTAAAATATGATCAGGAGAAAATATTGAAAACGGAATTAAATAAAGCTTTTGTAAATCATAATAATGCGCTGTCCATCTGCAGGTTTTATTATTCCGAGCTTTTAAAAGAAAAAACATATTTAAGCTTTCTTACAGGACTGCCATTACCAATATTTTTGGAATCTGAATTTGATCTTCAAATTTTAGAAAAACCGGGATTGTTTGAAATATCTCCTCAAGAAGCATTCGACTCGATACCAGCTATCATGCAATTACGTTTCAAAGATGATTTGGTAAAACAGCAGATCTCTTCTGAAAAGAGAAAACACATGCCTTCAATAGGTTTGCAGGGCTTTTGGGGAGCAAACCAATATTCAAACAAGTTTGACCCATTATTGAAAAACAGCTGGTATGGGAGCAGTTATGTTGGGCTGTCAGTGAAGATGCCTTTATTATTCGGTGAGAATACAAAAAATCGTATCGACC
>CAISYK010000490.1 GCA_903889605.1 uncultured Bacteroidota bacterium | reverse complement strand
ATTCGTTTGCTGATGAAGGTACTATTTAGCAATTTGGCCCTGGGTAACCGGGGCTTTTTTTTGCTTATAACTGTAGATTTAGGGATATGGAGTTGTAAAAGCAGGATTGAGAAGAAGATTTTTAAGCAACTGGCCACTATACATGAAGGTGATAAGTTTTTTCAAATTTCTATTGAAAAAATAAATTTATTGCTTACTTTTGTTACTCAAAGTCAACACGAAAAATGGTCAAGAAAGGGATATTAAACCAGCTAATTCAAACTCATGACTTGACAAGTCTTGAGCAGCACTTGATTTTCGCCTACTTGACAAACAACAACATCAATTTTAATAAAAGCCCAATTCTGACAAGCTATTTTAAAGGCTTTGAACAAAACCCTCAACTTTACTTTGAAACTTCTTCTCTAAGTATTTTTAACATCAAGGAACTTGAAAATCATTTGGAGTTAATCATTCCAGTTGGCGACCGGAAATTCAACGGAGCATTTTTTACCCCTGACTATATCATTGACTTTATCATCAATGAAATTCAACCAAAAAAAAATGATACCAACCTTGATCCAAGTTGTGGGTGTGGTGCCTTTTTAGTAGGCTTGACAGACTATTACAAACGGAATTTCAATAAGCCAATTCGAAAAATCATAAAGGAAAATATTTTCGGTTCAGATATTCTTGAATACAACATTCACAGAACAAAACTTCTTTTGACAATTTATGCTTTGCAAAACGGAGAACATTTACAGGACACTGATTTCAACTTGTATCATCAAGACAGTTTAAGGGCAAATTGGAAAATTAATTTTGACAATATCGTAGGCAATCCACCTTATGTGAAGTTTCAAGATCTTACAGACAGCAACCGGAACTATTTAGCCAAACACTGGACGACAGTTGAAGGCGGAACATTCAATCTCTATTTTGCATTTTTCGAACTTGGATTCAAGTTGCTGAAAACAACTGGGAAACTTGGCTACATCACACCGAACAACTATTTCACGTCTTTATCAGGAGAGTCATTACGAAAATATTTTCAGCAACAAAAGTGCGTAAGACGAATTATTGACTTCAGCCACAAAAAAGTTTTTGATGCACAGACATATACAGCGATTACTTTTTTAAGCAAACAACATAACGAAGCAATCATATACGACAGAATTAGTGAACAACAAACACCTGAAACATTTTTAGCGAATGCAAATGGTTCACTGAACTACCTAGAAAATTTGAATGTTAAAAAATGGAGACTACTAAAAATAGACGAACAAAAAAACATCAAACTAATTGAAACGATTGGCATTCCAATCGGCAAACTGTTTGATATTTGTGTCGGTATAGCAACTTTGAAGGACGAAATATTTTTCATTGACGGGAATAATTGGAAAAAAGGTTACTACATCAAGACCACTGATCACGGAAGTTTTGAAATAGAACCAGAAATAGTAAAACCGGTCTATAAAATTTCCGATTTCAAAACACAAGAGGATTCAGAACAAAATACACGAAAAATAATTTGTCCTTACAACATCAAAAATGGAATTGCTACTGCAATTCCTGAAAACGATTTCAAAAAGAAATATCCGAAATGCTATACTTATT
>CAISYK010000489.1 GCA_903889605.1 uncultured Bacteroidota bacterium | reverse complement strand
GCCGTATTTCTCTTTTCCATTTTTTAATATTTTGTGCAGATCATTATTTTGCAGCAGATTATCAGCATAATTGTTTTTCTCAAGACAAGGATAAAACACATTACCTTCGGGTGATACCACCAACATTGTCAATGGCTTACAATCGAATTTTTTTAAATCTTTCATATATTCTAAGTACAGTTCTGTACCAAATATTTTTCTTTTCTTTCGTTTTTCTGCAATTAGAAAATTAAAGAAATCAGCATATTGAGAGTTGCTTTGCAACATAGGATTTGCTTTAACACCTTTTAAATGGGGAGCCGCAGCAAAGGTCATATTATGCTGCTGGGAAAACTCATAAACATCGTATAAATCTGAAATATTGCCGGGCGTTAAAACACTGGAAATGTAAAGTTTGCACTTCCTTTTAGGGGATTTTTCAATCAGTTCAATATTATTAATGATTTTTCGGAATGCTCCTGCTCCAATACCGTAATTTTTATCCGCTTTAGCATCATCCAAAGTGTCTAAACTTATCACTAAAGAACTAAGATTTTGAGATAATTCATCGATATAAAGATCTATTTCATGGCCATTAGTTGTGAGCCCTATTTCCTTGAATCTGAATTTTTTTACATCAGCAATTACCTGTTTAAACTCTGGATGTTTTAAAGGCTCACCTCCTGTAATAATCAAACTATTGCAGTGTTTCCTGATATTACTTAAAATTTGTAATACTTCGTTTGCAGAAACGATATGATTCGGCAATTGATAATAAGGTTTTCCCGAGCCGTCGCTGCAATACGGGCATCTGAAATTACAATAATTTGTTAAGTAATAAACCGAGACAAAAGGATGCCATTTATTGCCGTTAGTTAAGTATTTGTGATACAAAAATTTGAAAACTTCATTCATCTTTGTTTAAAATATATAAGGAATAAAACGGTAATTAACTTTCTTCATATAATCCTGATATTCGGGTTGTAGTTGTAAAAACTGTTCTTCTAATAAAGCCCTGTAAACATAACAAGCTGTTGACAGGATAAATATGATAATGGTGAAAAAATTCAAATGGCTGATTACAAAACCTATCCTCAGTAATATATCGGTTGAATACATTGGATGGCGAACTATGGAATATAATCCTTTGGTTTGTACCCTGCGGAAAGCAATCAAAATACCAAAACTCCGGCCTAAATTGAACAATGTTATTATTCCCAATATCAGCGAAATAAAAACAATAATTGATGAAGCAGTATGCAGCTGCGGATTATTATTCGGGTCCTGTCCGATAAACAATACTCCGGAAAAAAATGCGATGGCCGCAATTATCTGGTGAAATATATTTTTATCAATGGTTTTATGCGGCCGGCGAAGCAGAATTACTGCTGTAAGTGCAAAGTTTTGAATAATAAATGCGCCCTCAATAAAATCAAGACGTTTTTCACTTAGTATTTTATAAAAATACCAGCAGCTATATACCAAAAAATTGATAAACAGATATAAGTTTAAAATATACTGCCAGTTATTTTGAATATATTTTTTTGAAGACTGCATATTTATTGATTTTGAAAACTAATTCGAAAAAATTATAAAAACAAATAAAAATGTTTCATGCAAAGGTGCAAAGACAAAAAGTTTAGAAAAAAAATAATTTTTTATTTTCTTTCAGGCTATGCTGGGAAAAAGCAGTTTTAAGTGATGCTTTTTTGCATAATTTTCTGATCCCTCGTCATTTCGAAATAGGCTTTGTAATTCTCGATTTTGTTTTTTCCGTGCATTAATGTTTCTATTGCTCCGCGGCAGCTTGTCCAGCAGTTACCGCACTTATCTGTTTCGTATTGAAGATGCAGTTTTTTCAAAAGGGATTTCAAATCGTGTTCGAAAATATTACCTGCAGGATCATCAAGGCGGTCAATACAGCGAGTAACATTTCCATGGCTTTCAATATTAAAAAGATTTTTTCCGGCAAAACAAGGAGACACACCTTCAGGGGAATTTGCTTTAGAGAACTGAGCCAGGTATCCCGGAAGTGAAACAAATTCTTTGTATTTCTTTTTCAAACTCAATAAATATTCGGCTGTATCAACAGAGTGTTTTTGTTCAGGTTTTGCTCCTCTCTGGTTGCTGTAAAATGTGAGCAAATAGGTGATACCCATATTTTTGGCAATATTAATCAATGGTTCAATCTGATCTAAATTGTCGTCCATCACTACGGAGATCATGTGAACCCGCTGCCATGGGTACGCTCTGTTTTCGTTCAGAATCTGCAGCGCTTTTAAAGCTTTTTCGTAAGCTCCTTTCTTCCCCCGCTGTGCATCATGTTTTTCAGCATCAGCATAATCAACAGAAATACTTACTTCGTGCATTCCGGCAAGGAATAATTTTTTGGCAATTTCAGGAGTAATATACCAGCCGTTGCAAATCATCACAGGGAAATGATCTTCAGCTAAAATTTCCGTTATTTCAATAATGTTTTTGTGGAGCAGAGGTTCTCCTCCTCCTATAGAAATTACTAAGGGAGATATTGGCTTTAATTTATCAGATATTGCGCGTATTTGCTCGACAGACAGCGGCTTGCTTTTTACAAAAGAGTCTTTCCAAAAATCACAAATCTTGCAGCGGAAATTGCAGTTATAAAGTAATTGCAGATTCAAATGCACCATTTTTTTTTGGTAGAACGCACTCACATATTTGAGTTTTTTTATATTTTCTTTAAACATTGTTACTGGTGTTATTGTTAGAAATAGTATTGT
>CAISYK010000488.1 GCA_903889605.1 uncultured Bacteroidota bacterium | reverse complement strand
ATAGAAAAAGTATCAGCGGTACTAACAATGGACGCACCATTGTTAATGAAAATAATTTGGGCTGATGCCCCCCCGTGCCAACAGAAGAAAGATAATAGAAAAATACTGAGCAACAATAGAGGTTGAGAAAAACAGTTTTTGGTGTCCATTATATTTTGATGAAAGAAAGTCTAAAAAAATTATAGAGAAGCTATTTATTCCAGGCAAGTATATTTAGGCGTTTTTTATCGAAATATAATTATTTCTCATTTATATTTTTTACCATATTCTTCCTCAGCTGCCAACTGAGCAATAATATTCCTGCGCCTTTCTAAAATATAAAGTGCTTTGATGGTAATGTCATCCTCTCCCGATTGGTAATAAGTTACCAACTGTTCACTATTATTCTGCTCCGCTGCAGCGTTAATTATCGGCTCAATTGCTTCCCCTGTCGAGTGCCTTGTTGTAAGGCTGTTTTCTTCGCAGCAAGGAGTGCACTCATTCATTTGGTGTAACTGCCGAATTACGGTAGTATTGATGGATTTTTTCATTTGTGTCATAACGATTTAAACAACTCATTGATTATTATTAACTTTAATGTTTTCCATTATAATGGACTTGTAATCAGGCGGTCAAAAATATTCAGCCAGAGATATTTAAAAAACTGGCTGATCAGCAAACAGAGCAAATTTATGATAAAATGAACTTATATAGTGTAAGGTGATTAACGTATAATAGTAGGGTGAATACCGTATTTTTTTAGAAGAAATGAATCATTACACATTGACATAATGAAGAAAGGTAGGCTTTGGTATTATTCTTAACCAATGTTAGATAAATATGGTAAGTATATTTTTAAATGCCGGCTTTTTGAAACCGGCAGACTAATACGGAAAAAACAATAATTTCCAAAAACTAATAAAAATGCAGAATTAACTAAAGGCTGAATAAAGTTAACCTGCGGTTAGTTTTAATGGCTTAACGAAATGAATATTAATATTTCCTTGCTGATTAGGCTTTTATGTAATGCCGCATTTTATAATCCCAGCCAGTGGGTGTTATTTCATCTATAATCTAGAAGCAATAATAAAAACACATTTGATAATGTAAAGAATAAACTCCGCAATTTGCAGGTGAAATAACACCTGCAATGGCCTTTGTTAATCATTAACACCAACAAGGGCAGAAAAACACGATTCGTTACAGTCTATATTTTTTGTTGCTTTGCCTGATTAATAAATCAATCTCCTTTTTGTATTTATCATTTTTTTCTTACCATGCAAAGAATAAGAAACTCCAATCAGACCCAGAAGTTTATTTTTGTCAGTTGGATTTAGTTCATGAGCTTTTTCAAAATATGGTAGTGCCAACTTAAATTGTTCATTGAATGCAATTGTGATTGAGTCTACTTCACTTATTGTTTTTATTTTTTACCTAACAAATCAAGTTCTTTTTTGTACTTAATGTATTTTTCATTGTCCTTTAGTCCAAAATAACATCCCATTAGTGCTTCGAGAGTATTTTTGTCTGTTGGAAAAAGTGCATGTGCATTTTCAAAATAAGGAAGCGCCAACTTGAATTGCTCTTTGGTAGTTTTTTCAATTGAATCCATTTGGATTAGTGTAACTTCATTATCCATTTTCGTTATCATTTCAACTGCTTTGTTGTAGAATTCGCACCCTTGTTTATAATCCTTCTTGAATTTGGCTTCGGTATTTGTTCCTTCTCCCAACTTTTCAAACAAAAAGTTGTTCTTATCTTTTTTAATGTCATTATGCTCTGGTTTCGATTGCGAAAGCATGATCAAAGGAGAAAAACTAAGAGCAAATAACAGTGTAATTCGTTGTTTTGATGTCATTTTTTTGTCTTCAGTGATTATAGTGCTGAATCCGCACTTTATGGTTAAAATAACTGTTATTACTTTTTGTCTTTTTAATAATTGTAAAACCCCTTGCTTTGAAATATAATACCGAATATTCAAATTTCTTAAATCAGCTCTGACAACATAGGTTATTAGGTGATCATCATTTTGTCAATTGTTGTTTCATGGTCTAATTCTATAATTGTATTTATACCCTTATTGTAATTTGCCCTTCCTTCATTATTATCGTT
>CAISYK010000487.1 GCA_903889605.1 uncultured Bacteroidota bacterium | reverse complement strand
TGAAGTTCAATAAGATCCCTTTGTTTCCTGGTAATGCGAAGGGAGCGGACTGCAAATACTGCAAATACTAAAACTGTAAACAAGAGTGAAGAAACCAGAAGCAAGACAGCCCTTTGTTTTCTTGCTTTTTCCGCTGAAAGATCCTTTTGATTTTCTAATTCTTTTTTATGCTCTGCATCAGCAACAGCTTCTTTCTTCTCAAAATCTTTATTCATCTGAAGCTGGATGATTTTTTTACTGATTTCCTGATTGTCCAAACTATCACGGTAAAGAATATATAACTTATGATTTTCATAAGCGCCGCTGAAATCCCCTTTTGCGCTGTCCAAAAATGTCAGTGAGCTGTAGGTCGCTTTCAAACAAGCCATATAACCAATTTTTTTTGACAACACTTTTGCATTATTTAAATATTCTTTAGCTTCACTGTATTTCTTCTGCATGGTAAACACACTCCCAATATTTAGGTATGAAATGGCAATTCCTGCTTTGCCGCCAATTGCTTCTTCTATTTTCAAAGAAGCCATGTAGTTTTTTAATGCTAATGGATAATTATTTTGCTGAGAATAAAGATTTCCTATATTATTGTAGTAACGTGCAATTCCTGCTTTGTTACCAATCGTTTCAAATATTTTAAAAGAAGCCTCGTAATTTTTTAGTGCTTCTTGATAATTACCCTGCACTCTATAAACCCCGCCAATATTATTATAGGAGTCCCCAACACCCGCTTTGTCGCCGACAATTTCATTTATTTTTAAAGATGCCTTATAATATTTTAATGCTTCCGTATGATTGCCTTGACTGTAATATACATACCCAATGTTAATGTAAGACGAGGAAAGGCCCTTTTTGTCTCCAATGGATTCTTTAATTTTTAAAGAGGCAAAATGGTTTTTTAATGCCTCAGAATAATTGCCTTGATCCCCATAAACAAGCCCGATATTATTGTAACATCTGGCCTCACCTTTTTTGTCACCTATTTCTTTTCTTATTTTCAACGAAGCTGAATGGTTTTTTAATGCCGCCGGATAATTGCCTTGCTCCTCATAAACATTCCCAATTATACTGTAAGAGGATGCTTCACGCATCAGAACTGATTTAATAAACTTTGAATCACCTTCAACAATGGCGTAAGAAGGGCCTTCACCATTTTGAATAGATATATTAAGCTTTGGGTTAAGCAAGACATCGCTTACCTGCAGAGCCGCATTTGCATAAAATAAGGCGCTGTCATATGATCCGATGTCGCTGTATTCGTTGGAAAGTTCATTTAAGTTAAGAAGCTTAGCAGTATCCGCATTCGCAGTCCTAATGAGGTTTAGCAGTGAGTCTATTTTAACATTCTGCGAAAAGCAAAAAGAAGAAATAATGAATAATATAAAACTAAATGGAATGACTCGTTTTTTCATAAAGTTAAATTACATTTCATTCATTATAACGGTTGAATCAAACTAATTCCTTGAAGGACTTTTCACATATTTCCTTAAGCTGGATTATTAATAAAGGAATTTGCTCCAGGTTAATTTTTTCTGCAGCAAATTTCTCAATATTCTGACTCAGCTCAAATGCCTGTGTTATTC
>CAISYK010000486.1 GCA_903889605.1 uncultured Bacteroidota bacterium | reverse complement strand
TGATACTAATTTCAATACCTTTAACAGTTAATGTTTTATTTTTAGCCATGATTTTTTAAACACGTTCAATAAATTGATTTGTTTTTCTTTTCCTGCCTGTAGAAAAATTATTCACTTTCATGGGGCAATACTATTTTCTTCGCCACAAAAGTATCATTTTTTACAATCTATCCTATCTTAGTGTATTTTAGGATTAACTATATCAAAGTATTCTTAATTATAAAGGATGCTTTATGCTCCCACTATTCAATATTTTTTAATTTTATTTTTCAAAACGCTTTTTACATCAACCAATATACCGCCTTCTGAAAGTATTGATTTATAAAATATTTCGTTGACATTTTAACATTCAATAAAAACCAATTTTCACTGTTAAATAACATGTCTGCGAAACACAGCTTCGCCGCAGTCAGTCCCATTTTGGCCTGGTAAAAATAACATTTTTGGAATGTGAAGATAAGGATTTTAAATAGAACTTCTGCTGAAAATATTTTAAAAAATTAACCCAGGAAAAGGCTCATTATTGAAATGGGAGGGAAATGGTTTTCGTACATCAAATCAGGTTTGAAAATAATATGTTATCGATCTAATTGTAATGAATAAGTTATGTCAATAGGGTTATGCATCTTTAAGAAAGAATAATATATCTGATCAAATTCTGCTAAATATTAATTCTATTTTGTCTTGAACTTGTTATGTTTATCAATATAAAAATCCAAACAACCAAAGAGGAATGATATTATTGCTTCGGTATGCAATGTTGTCTGCAAATGCGCTTACTTAATACGTCAACAAAACCTTAAGCAGCCTTCTGATGCTTGCGCTTTTTACTCAGAGCTTGTTTGTGCTTATACTCTTCTATAAAATCAAAAACTCCTTTTTTTCTTTTTTCGTCATTGGTTTATTAAAACGAAAAAATCCACATCCATTGGTTCTTTAATTAATCCCATTGTATTATGTTTTAAAATATTTTCTAATTAAAAAATCTGCTTTCTCATCATTAATAAACATCCGCTGACCAATTGCTCTTTCAGCTCCCAGGTCGCTAAAATTTGGATTGTTTTTGTTTTCAATTCAAAAAATCTAAATCAGTGGCTTTATCGATAAGGAATGTTTTTATTTCTTCTCTTCGGAAACAGCAGTTAAGGAATATTCTTAATGCTCAAAATGCTCAGGTACAATAGGTATCCCCATTAAAATTAAGCAGCCTTCCGATGCTTTCTCTTTTTAATCAGAACCTGGTTGCGCTTATACTCTTCGATAAAATCACTGATTTCTTTCCTTTCTTTATCAGTTAATTTTTTATTTACCACAAAAAGATCCGGTTCATTAGATTCTCTTTTTTTCATTTTATTTTTTTTTAAAATATTTATTAATTAAAATATCCGCTTCATTATCTAATATTACCATTCTCTGACCTAATGCTCTTTGTGCTCCTAGAATTCTACTGTAGTATTCGATTAAGGATGTTTTTGAGATAAAACTGACAAATCCTC
This sequence comes from uncultured Bacteroidota bacterium, assembly GCA_903889605.1. Taxonomy (GTDB): domain Bacteria; phylum Bacteroidota; class Bacteroidia; order 2-12-FULL-35-15; family 2-12-FULL-35-15; genus 2-12-FULL-35-15. The sequence continues at coordinate 1,653 of CAISYK010000486.1, read as the reverse complement.
CAAATCCCAAATCTTTAGATGTTTTACAAGCAAACGCAAACATATTACCACCAACACCTTCATATAATTTTTCTTTCCCTCTATTGAATTTTGCACTTTCCACGAGGTTTACAAAAATGAAATTATTATCGGAGCTTATTGAAACCAATCCTTGAATAATATTCTTATTTTCAACGGTTGTCATTTTATAAACATCATTTCCCTTATACTTCAATTCCTTATTCCAATCAAAGAGCCAATCCTTTTTTCTTATTTCTTTTTTTGAAACCTGATTAAATTCCGTTTCAAAAACCTCACCGGAAATAACATTGACAATCGAATTTGTCAGCCTGTCAATCTCAATATCAATCCCTTTTTTACGTCCCATAATAATATTACAAATTTACAAAAGAATTGTTTTTTTTTAAAGATTTTGACCCAACAGTAGAAATTTCATTGCCTGATAATGTTGTCTTTTTCCTGTAACATGATAAAAACACTTGAAATACCCAATAACTATGGGGCTGTATGTTAAGCCTGCCACTATTTCCTTGTTAGATTAGACAGCTTCGCCACAGTCAATCCCATATTGGCTTTATAAAAATAACAATTTTGAAACGTGAAGTTACGAATTTTTATTGGAATTATGAAGGAATTATTTGTTAAAATTTAAAGCCGGGAAAGGCACTTATTAATGAATTGGCAGGGAATTATTTGGAATCTCAAATTAGGTTTGAAAACAACGTGTTTTATAGATGTTTGCTGCACTAAATACGCAATATGAATTGGAGGGGATATTTAATGATGAATTAGAATGGCTGGTGATATTTTAAGCCTTGTTAAATTCTACGAAATATATATTTCTATTTTGCCTTGAACTTGTTATGTATATCAATATAAAAATCCAAACAAGCTAAGAGATGTGATATTAGAAAGACCAATGCGTATTTATGGTTTTTGCTTATCCGTGTCTTGTTGGGAATCAAAAATATCTGTAATGTATATAATGTTCTTTTCTATTCTGTATACTATTTTATAATTCCCTTCGGTAAGTTTTCTGTGACCTAAATTTAAGTATTCCAGATGTTCATCAATTGCTCCAAGTTCCTTGTAATCTTTCAGGATTGTGATTCTTTCCAAAATATTATCCTTGATTCTTCTTGCAATCGTAATAGATGCAACTCGTTTGTAATACAGGTATATTTCTTTTAGCCGTTCCTCGGCTTTTTCAGTTATCCTTATTTTCATCTACCAGTTCTCGGATTCTTTTTTCAAGGTTCCTATGTCTTTTACACGACCCGTTTTTATATCTTTTTCAGAAGCAGCAGCTCTTGCTCTGTATTCTTTTGTGGTCATAGGTTTTAATCTCGATTCATAACTTTTATTACGAGCAAATTTCAACAAACTTTTTATTGTTTGTATCAGACTTTCGTCTTGTATTTCTTCCAACTCCTTTTTGATGGTGTTGATTTCTATTTGAATGTTCATGTTTTTTTGTTTTAGTGCAATTTTTCCGAAAAACACAGCTTCGCCGCAGTCAGTCTCATTTTGGTCTGGTTAAAATAACATTTTTGGAATGTGAAGTTACGGATTTTTATTGGAATTATGAAGGAAATATTTTATAAAGATTTAAAGCCGGGAAAGGCTTTTTTTGATGAATTGGCAGGGAATTAT
>CAISYK010000485.1 GCA_903889605.1 uncultured Bacteroidota bacterium | reverse complement strand
TGTTCATCACCCCATTGCTGCCCTTCTTGCCTTACCCCATCATACAATGTGAGAATACGATTATATCCCAGACCACGAATAAAAGGTTTAGAGACATTTGGCCCTGTGGTAACTGTATTTACACCGGGTAATTTTGCAATCGCATCAATTACATTGGTGCTTAAATTTTGATCGATATGCTTCTTGTCAATGGCAGCAATAGGTACGGGACTTTTTCTTATCTCTGTTGCCTTTGATGTTCCGGTGACTACCACTTCGTTTATTTCTTTGACAGAAGTTTCTAAAGCAAAATTTCTTGTAGTAACTGTTGATAGATCAATGGTCTCAATAATTGTCTTATATCCGATAAAACTTACCTGAATAAGCATTTTCGTTTGCGGAAGATTGTCAATTGCGTAGGTTCCATCAATAGTTGAAACGGCTCCTGTTTTAAGGTCTGGGAAATAAAGTGTTACCCCCGGAATAGCTTCTCCAGTTAATTTATCGGTTACTTTACCCGATAAGCTGGTTTTTCCCACTCCGCTTGTTGAAGCGGAAATTGTATTTGCAATTAATAGAATAATTGCAAACAATACATGTATTGTTTTTTTCATAATGATTTGATTGCTGTAATTGTGTGTAAAATAACAAGGCTCAGTACTTCTTTTGAAGTATAAGCTGTGTCGATAATTAAATAACGAATAGTTTATTTACAATTAAGCAATAGGTGGTGCTCGTGAAGGAAGGTCTTGAAATGCGGTTGGTTTATTTACACTCTCAATAAATGGATTATAGAAATAAACAGATGAACTAATTAAGCCCAAATAATTATTTGAAGGAGGAATACTGGAATTAGTGATTGTAAAATCACAAATAGAACAATGGTGTTCTAAGGGATGAAAATGTTTATCAGTTGAAACACAATGTTTATCAAAACTATGCTTATAAGCATGAACTTCTGTTTCTACTATTGGAAATAGAAATAGAAACAACAAAAATATAGAAAGATATTTTTTAAACTGAGTTTGCATCGGTTATACAAAAGTATGGCTTTTTATCTCTTGTAATATTAAAAATATGTTAAGCGGTATATAATCGCCATCGGGACTGAAAATTATTTTGGCAATATTTTTTTTCTTTTCATTTTGAGCTTGTAGTTAAAAGTTTAATACTTGCAAGAAGCAAAGTAAATGCGAGAATTTTTTTCAATACTGGACTTTTTATTTTCTTGCTGCCAAAATAGGCTCCTGCAAATCCGCCTAAAAGAGTAACTGCAATCCAAAAATATACAGAGCTGTCAATGATTAATCCTTTGGAAAATAATCCTGCTAAAGCAGAAATAGAATTGACAAAAATGAATAGTGAAGAAATGGCTGCGGTTTCTTTCATTTCTGCCCAATGAAATAGTAAAATTATCGGACTTAAAATTATTCCCCCGCCAATTCCGATCATTCCCGACAAGAATCCGATTGAAGCACCTAAAATAAGTGCGACAATCCGATTCGTATTTTTTATTTCGTCTGTTTGCTTTCCAAAAACACCAAGCAGTCGCAGGATAGGAAAAAGCAACAATGCTCCAAGAATCTTTTTATACAAAACCGGATCAACCGTAACCAATGCACCAAGAAAAGATGCGGGAATGGAGGTTATCGCAAATGGTAAAAATAGTTTCCACTTGAAATAACCACTTTTATAATAATGTATAAATGAAATGAGGGAAACGCAGATATTCATAATTAATGCTGATGATTTCATTAATGATGGTGCTATCCCGAAAATTGCCATGAGTGCAAGATAACCGCTTGCGCCTCCATGCCCGACAGATGAATAAAGAAATGCTACAATAAATAACAGCACAATAAATAACCAATATGTTGTTTCGGAATTCATAAAATTTAATTTTAAAGGTTATTTTAATTTACTCTGTTTACTTCGATGCTTTTTAACCAAAACACATGACGTGGCCCTGTTTTAATATCATTTGTACAAATCAAGATCATATCTCCCTGATGCTTTATAGGCTGTCCATTTTCTTCAAAAATAACATATGTGTTTAATCCTGTTGGATTGTTGAATATTTCAGCCCAAGAGAATGTTGCTTTGTAATCATCGGTTGCTCGCGCAACAATATAAAAATTGCGGTCTTTATGCCCGGTTTGTTTGATTTTAGCTTTTTCGAGAATATCTTTTAATAATACTCCTTTGCAACTTTCACTTGCTTTCATTACTCCTCCGCTTTGGCAAACAACCTTGAAGCTGTCTATCTTAACAACATTCATTGCTTTTAATGAATCAACTGTAAGTATTAATGGGGTTTCAACCTCTCCTTTTACTTCTAATTGCTTACTCAGAAATTTTGCACTATCGGCAGCAGAAATAGGTTTCATACAAGCTTCACTTTTAGTTGCAGGAGCGGTTGGGTTATCTTGTTTGTCAGAATTGTTACACATACTAAAAGTACAAGCAGCAAAAATGACGGTGCAAATTTTTACAATTTTTTTCATGGATTTAGATTTTTATGTTTCTGAATTTATTAATTATGATTAAAGAATCGAAGTGTTACAAAGAAATTTCTGCCTTCTTCCGGATAACCTTCGGCAAGGCTATAATTAGTGTCGAAAATGTTATTTATTCCAACGTCAAGACTAAAGTATTTCCAGATTTTACAAGAAACAGTTGCATTTAATAAAGTGAAATCATTTGTCTTTGTACCATAACTTGTGCTGTATCTTCCTGAATTGTACTCTGCACTTGCAATCACTTTTAGTATTTTAATTGGTTGGTATTGTGCAAATCCGAATACTTTGTTTTCTGGCACATCCGTAAAATGAATTGTGTTGTCGGTCAAATTATGTCGTTCAATATGCGTATAATTTGCACCGAAAAGCAAACTTTTTAGAACATTATAATTTACTTGAAATTCTGCTCCTTCATACTCCGCCTTGCCGAAATTCTGCATTTGTGATTTGCCCGGTTGAACATTGCTTACGTTAAGTATGGCATCTGTCAAATGGCTATAAAACAATGCCGCTTGAAGTGTTACTTTCTCAATGAATGTCCCATTGTAATTGATCTCATAATTATCAGCAGTTTCAGGCTTCAAATCAGGGTTTGGAATGGCTGTTCCCATTTTATAGGAATAACGATCTTTAATGGTAGCAAATCTTGTTTTGTGTGAAGCAGTTGCACCAATTTTATGACTGTCTTTCAGATAATAAAACACGCCCAACTGACCATTGTATGCCGGGCTTGTTCCTGACTTTGAAAAATCGAAAACGGTTTTGGTAGTACTGTTATAATCTTCAGCTTTTACGTTTGTTCTTGCATCGTAACTAATACCGGGAATGATTAACAATTTACTTGTTAGCCTAAAAATATCCTCAAGACCGATTGAAATTGTGTTGTCCTCAAAATGGCGAACAAGCTCGTTTAAGTTATTTTCTCTGTGAATATCTTCCTTATAATGAATAGCTAACTTTAAATTATTTTTCGGGATGATAGTTGTTCCATATTCAATACTGCCACCATAGCTATAATCATTATAATAGCTTTGAAATGCAAATGGTTTTTTCTGAGTAGTGTAGGTATTATCATCATAACTAAACAAAGTGTTTTTAAAAATATCGTAATAGAATCTTGTCTTGATGTAATTTTTACTGTTCAAATTTGTATTCGACAGGAAGTAATAGCTTTCCTTATTCCATTCAGGCCATGTCCAAAAACGAGGTTTAGTAAGCAAGGAGTTTTTTGTATCTGTTCCGCAATAAACCGGAGTTCCCTTTTGTCCTTGCTGATTAATGTAGCCAACAACGTACTCGTGTTTTTCATTTGGCGTCCAACCCAATTTGAAACTAATTTTTTGGTCGGTGCGGTAGGAATTATCTCTTTCTTTTCCATTTTCATTTTTTGTGGAATCATATTTTGCTGACATTGTGTAGGAATCACGGTGTAAATATGAATAGCCACCTTGAATATAAAACTTACCAAGGTTAGAACCGATATTTACATTTCCTTTATAGCCATTGGTATTAATCATTCCCAATGCTCCATCGTATTCTAACTTTTTAATTGGTTTTCTCGAAATTAAATTAATTGCTCCGCCAAGCGAGTTTGCTCCATAAATAATAGAGGAAAAACCTTTTGACACATCAATTGCTGAAAGATCGAAGGTTGTAAACCGTGCTAAATCCACATATCCGTCATACGGAACGTACACAGGTATTCCGTCCATATAAACTGGAACCTGTCGTAAATCAAATCCTCTAACAGTAATCATGGATTCATTTCTTGCTCCCATAGCAGTAAGACTTATTCCTGATAACATATTTAAAGCTTTTGACACTTCCATTTTGTTTTGCGATTCCATTATGGCAGTTGTGACTCTATTAAAAGCATCCTTGTTCTTATCGGATGATATTTCTACTTCACCTAACTTGAAAATTTTAGATGTCTTTGTTGAATCCGAATTTGTTTTAGGAATGGAATCATGTTGTTGTGAAAAGCCAAGCAAAGGGGCTAAGGCGAATAATAGTAATGTTGTTATTTTCATAGTTGTTTAATTAATACGATATGTTTTATTATGAATATCGCATGTTAAAAAAAATCAAAATTTAATTATCATTAATTGGATGTACTCATTAAACATTGTTTTATAAAACTCAATCGTTATGCTTTATAATGAATAGCGTCTTGTAAAAAAAATCAGAATTTCAGTTTTTCGGCTTCTTTAACAGTAAAAGCATTCACTTTGTTTTCTAATGTATGAAATGCTATTATAGCTCTTTCCCCAGCTTCCGTTACTTTTGTTCCGCCACCACTTTTCCCTCCCAATTGTTTTTCCACCAAAGGCAATTTGGAAAATTCATTCATTTCCTCAACCATCTGCCATGCTTGGCGATAAGACATTTTCATCCCTTTAGCAGCACTGGAGATTGATCCTGTTTCCTTTATTCTTTCGAGTAATTCAATGCGACCTTTACCGAGCACTTTATTTTCTCCGGAATAAAACCAGATCCGTAATTTTACGCTGTGTTTTTCATTTTTAGCCATCGTTATGTTTGATAAAACATGGCGCAAAGTAGTCAATATATTATTTTGTAAAACATGATTTTTGTCATACAGAATGGTGGAGAGAAGGAACACTACCAGAGAACTTAAAATTAATTTTAAGTTCACATAATAAATAAAACAGATAAAAAGGAATTAAATTAAAACCCCAAAAACACGATTGGTACTATTCCTAAATGCGGAAAAATTATTACCCAAAAACTTTCGCCATTTCATCCGATTTAAGGGAATCTACTACTTTATAGTATCTTTTTGCTGTTTTAAAATCCTTATTTCCAGTAATTGACATAGCGGTTAGCAAGCTACCTCCTTTGGCTAAAAAGTTTGTCATAAACGTTTTTTT
>CAISYK010000484.1 GCA_903889605.1 uncultured Bacteroidota bacterium | reverse complement strand
CGTTACCTACCCTACTAACAGAATACGCCAACTACAATAGTCGTTACCTACCCTATTATCACAAACCGTTATACATACAAGTCACAATCAAGGTTACAAACAGACCATGTTTTAAACTATAATTGCGAAATACTTTCCAATAAATCAGACTGTTGCCTAATCTTTTTTTTAGAAAAGAGAGCCCCCACCTAATTTATTATTTGGGGTTCAAAAGTAAGAAAAGTATAATTATTAATTCTATTTCGTGTTTTTTTTTAAAAAATATATGCAAATATTTCGACAGTACAACTAAAAATGTCGATAGTATTCGCTAATTTATAGACAATGCGGCATTTTTTTTTCAACCTAACCTTTTCTTAAAAATTAGTGCATTTTAAAACTATTAATTTCACATTAACCTAATTGAACATCAGCGACTTATACACATTATCTTTAATTTAAAGTCTATTTTTTTAAGTCGAAATTGGCCGCAAATTTATAGATTAATAAAATTATTTCCCCTTTTTCTCTGTGAATCTGCTCCAGGCATTTTTTATTTTTTTTAATTAGCAAACTCTACTGACAGACACTAATTAAAGTCCTGTTTTTTTTAACACAAGTATCTAATCGTTCTATTCAGCTATAGCCTAAATTAACAATTAGAACTCAGGTTTATAAATAAAGAGAGTCCTTTCTAAAAAAACAATCAGATTTCTCAACTCCGCCCAAAATGTCTTTGCGCTCACCATTTCAAGCAGAATCAAGAAAGTGATTTTACCTTCCTGAATTGAACTTTTTATAAGCACAATTGATATAGATTGGGACTTACAACATTTTAAGATCAACAACTATAACTCAACAATAGAGATTCAAATGTAAAAACAATAAATGCTGCAGAATTCGGCTATTCAAAAGTTTATTAACAAAGATTTGCCAATAAGAAATCGTATTTGAGATTTTCAACCTAAGGTCGATTACAAATCGGCACACCTATTTCGGTTATATTCAGCGCTTTATATTAATAAATTTAATAAAAAATCAGGATCAATGAAAAACCATAGTTATTGACTGATTGAGGATTAGTATGTCTATCAATTGAATAATGCGCAAATAATATTTTGAAGAACAACTGCTTAGGCAGGATTAAGAATCGAACAAAAGTTATTCAAAAATTATCTGAGTAATGTTACTTTTCCAATATATTGATGAAGGTCATTCTGCACATCATCCTTAAAAGTAATTTTATAAACATAAACATCTACTTTACATAATTGTGATTTATAACAGCCATTCCATCCATTATCACTATCATCTGTTTCAAAAATTTTTTCTCCCCAACGGTCAAAAATTAAAAATGAATATTCATGAACGCCTATTACTTTTGGTTTAAATATTTCATTCAATTCATTTTTATTTGGAGTAAAGGTGTTGGGTATCCAAAAGAAAAATTCAGCCTGAATATTTATTTCAGAATAAGCTGTATCATAACAACCATCGGCATTAACAACCACCTGCATAACTGTATATTTTCCTACAGCAGTATAATGATGCATCGAATCACAGGTACTGCTGCTGGTTCCGTCTCCCCAAAACACGCTGCATCCTGATGCGGAAGAGCTTTGATCGGTCATCGCAATATCGGGATGAGCTATTGAGGTAACATGCGGTGTAAGGCTAAATCCGGCTGATGGTGAAGCATTCACGTTTAAGGAGTTTGGCAGCAAGGCAGAGTCCTTACATCCATGTTCGGAGGTGATCACTAAACTAACATTATAAGCTCCAGGAGCAGAATATGTATTTAGAGGATTTTGAGCAGTTGAAGTATTTCCATCTCCAAAAGTCCAAAAGTATGTAAATGGGGCAGGTGAAATCGAACTATCAATAAATTGAACAGGGTTTAATGCACATCCTGCAGTTGTTGATAATCCAAAAAGTGCCGTTGGTTTTGGATATACATCTACAGAATCGGAAGCGCTTTGTGTGCATCCGTTTTCACTGACGGTAAATATTACTGGGTAAACACCAGCGGAGTTGAAAACAATATTTGAAGGATTTAACTGATTTGATAAGGCGGGCGAAGCTGCTGCACCGAAATTCCATGTAAACGTCCCATTTCCCAAATAAGCCCCGCCTCCGGAGAAATCAAAACTATTGTTATTTACACATTCTCCCAAAGGCGCAGTAAAGGTTGGAGCAAGTAAAGGGTAAATATAAAAGGTGTTAGATTGAGTATCGGCACATAACGTACCGGGATTAATAATTAATGTTACGGTATAAACGCCGGAATCAGCATATATCCATGAAGGGGAAATAATATTTGAAGTATCAGTATTTGAAGCAGGAACACCAAAATCCCAATGATAGGTGAACGCGTTGACGCTGTTTTGCGTAAAGTTTACATTATAACCAAAACAAAATTGCGTTTGCTGCGGAATTGAAGCCACTGGCAAATTAGGACAAGTCACGACATTAAATTGAAAATCTCTTTTATTTACATCTATTAATGTTCCATTGCGGTATTCGCTAACACAAACACCAACAACCCACTGTCCAATCATATTTGGGGTACCGGTCATGAATCCGTTTTGGTGATTAATAGTTAATGCGGGCGAAGCGCTGAGCGGATAAGATGCACTATAAGGTGAAAGCCATGGCACAAAAGGATATGGAGGAGGAGATGCGATTGCCGGGCATCCGGAACCTGCCTGAATACCTAATATCGGGCAAACTGCATCTAAACCTGTATTTGGGTCGCATAGTTCATAATACAATGAATCGCCATCAGGATCGGTGGCTGCGTGATTAAAATTTAATGGAACACCAGAACACAGAAATATCGGCGGGAAATTAATATAATGAGGACTGCTGTTATTAGTTGCTATTGAAGGGTCGGGAATATGAGCCATATATGTTGAACCCACATCGCCGGGGCTAATCAAATTTAAAATGGAATTGTTTCTGCAGCATCGCTGGTAAACGATATTATATCCTCCTGGAATTGGGGGTAAAATTACATTTTTCTTATAGATCGCTTCCTCAACGCAAATATCTGTAGGGGGAATAAAACAAGGGTTATTAATTGTAGTAGGTAAAGTTACTGACCCAGGGAAAGAAATCTGCACGCTGTCGACAAAACTCCCATTGCCGGCGAAAATAAAAATAGTTGCCGGATCATCATAAGGAGCTAATCCGGTATAACAATCCCTATATAGTTTTAAGGTAATACGGTAATTGTTTCCGCCTAAAAAATCATAAAAAATTTCCCCACCCACAATGTGAGTTGCGAAATTTTCTAACGATAAAAACGTTAAAAAAAGCAATATGAAATAACGTTTAATTTTCATTTGGCAGATAAAAACAGTTTCATGTTTCAAGTTTTAGAGATGCAGCAAACCTTCAATAATAAAATTTGAAACTATTCCTTGTGAGAATTATTTCAACCTGACAATTTGAAAAAAACCGGCGAAGACTTTTTTGTTTCCATCTGCGCTTTCATCAAAACTTGGTCGTCCGCTTGTCGGTTTTACTTTTGCTAATCCCTGTCCTGAAGATGGCACAGTTAAGACATAGTAGTATGTACCGTCAGAACATTTGCTTCCATTCCAGTTGTTTTGATAATTTGAAGCTTCATATATTTTGTTCCCCCATCGGTTTTAAATAACTAATGAACTGACGGGAAATCTATCAAGGTTGTCGATATAAAAGGTTTCGTTAACAGCGATTCCTCTGCCGTCAGGTGTAATGATATTAGGTATATTTAACAGACAATTTTGAACAGCATTCACCGATATATCATCGCCTGCATGATTTCCGCAATTATCAGTTATGCTGACAGCATAAGAAGTGTTCCCTGAAACAATTGCTGAAGTGTTTGCACTGCCTGGTGAAATTACTGTATCCGATCCGACGCTGGTCCATAAATAAATTAATGGCTGAGCACCGCCGGTTGCTGCTGCGCTTAAATTTACAATATCCTGCGGACATGCGGTTATATCAATCCCTGCATCAACGCTGAGCGGAAGAGGTATGTTTAAAGTAACCTGAATACTATCCGAATTGTTCGGCGTAGGGTCAGGATTGCCTCCGCAGGCATCTGAAACAGTGATTGTATAAGTAGTGCTTGAATATGGAATAACAGTTTGAAAAGCAACAGAACCAGCGATGTTAGACCAGAGAAAAGTATACGGCTGAACTCCGCCGTTCACATTAACAAATAAATCAACCGGGCCGGTTGTACAATTTAAAACTGTGTCATTATTAGTTGTTATTAAAATAGGTGCCGGCTCCGCAATATAGAGTGCCGAATTTGCATTTAAATCACAAACTCCTGTAATATTAATTGACAGCAGAATATTTTCAGTAGTTTCCCCTATGCCGTCTGCAGCCGCATTTATGCAAAATGATAATGAATCCTGACCGGCAGCAAAAGTCAGCAATGTTGGTAATGCCGGGCTGTAATCAATACCGTTAGAAGCAGTGCCTCCAATATTTAATGTGTAAGACGCAGACTGCGCTATGCCAATTGTCCGGACAAAATATATACAAGCCTGACCGCATCCCTCATAGAAAGTAGAATCGTTAGCGCCGCCATAACTGACAGTAGAAGTAATTATAGGAATCGTAACAACTGAAACAACTACGCTGTCTATCACAGCTGGTGTTGGATCGGTTGGATTTGCATTACAGGCATCATTTACGGTTACAATATAAGTTGTATTTATTGTTGGATTTACGGTTGGGTTAGCAGTTGCTCCAGCTCCATTTGTCCAGGAATATGAGTATGGCTGAACACCGCCTGAAACATTTGCAGATAAATGTATCGGGGCGATTATATTGCATAAGGCCGTGTCGTTGTTAACAGTTAAGGTAATAGGTGCGGGTTCTGCAATATAAAGTGCTGCTTCAGCAGATAAATTACAAACACCTGAAACGTTAATTGACAATAGAATAGTTTCAATAGCTTCAGCTGTGCCATCTGCAACGGCACTAATACAATATGACAGCGAATCCTGACCTGCAGCAAAAACAAGCATAGCGGGTAATGCGGGAATATAATCAATACCGTTATCTGCCGTACCGTTAATATTTAATGTATAGCTGGCTGGCTGCGCAACGTTAATTGTCCTGACAAAATAAATACAAGCCTGACCGCATCCTTCATAGAAAGTAGAATCATTTGCGCCGCCATAACTAACAGAGGCAGTAATTACCGGAATAGCTTCAAGTGAAACAGTGACGCTGTCTATAACAGCAGGTGTCGGATCTGCTGGTGTCCCATTACAAGCATCGTTGACTGTTACGATGTAAGTTGTATTTATTGTTGGATTAACGGTTGGGTCTGCAATTGCTCCGGCTCCATTTGTCCAGGAATATGTATAAGGTTGAACACCGCCTGTAACATATGCCGCTATTTGTATTGGGTTAAGCACATTGCATAAAGTTGTATCATTACTTGTATTGAGCACCAAGGGTGTATATTCATTTAAATAAATTGTTGCTGTGGTAGAAGGCGGAATACAGAATCCTGTTCCAGTCGCAGTTATAGTGAAAACAATAGATTCCTGGCCTTCTGCAATACCATCAGCAACAGCATTTAAACAAAAAGAAATAGAATCTTGTCCCGGGGCAAAAAACAATTGAGTTGGCAGCAAAGTGCCGGGCCCAACATTATTATCATAATAATCTGTACCATTAACAGCTGTACCGCCTATTATCAGGTTAATTGTATCCGGGTTTGAAAGATTTGAACCTCTGACAAAATATATGCAAGCTGCGCCGCAGCCTTCATAAAGAGTAGAATCATTTGCTCCTCCATAACTAATTGCCGAAATAATACTTACGCCAGAACTGGAAAAACTTCCTGCTTCCAAAAACACCCCTGAATCGAAAACTCCATCACCGGCATCAGCAATAGCTATTTTGATATGATATGTTTGTCCGCATTGTACAGCAGAAACAGCAGTTAATGGAACAGTGAATCCGTCATATTGAATGGTTTGCCCTGGAGGATTCTCATTATCGAAATAATAAGCAGGGTTTAAATTGGCATTTACATTGTCAATTGTTACCGGAGTTGAAGTACCAGGAATTAAGGCAATATTTTTGGAATTATTTGAGTAAGGGCCTGTAATTCCGGGGCCGCTGATAAAAAAACCAAAAACATCGTTTACCCCAGCATTAACAAACTCCATATATTCTTCTGAACCAAATGTATATCTGAATTTTACAGTATCCGAAACCGGGACAAAATCAAATTCTAATACTGCACGATCATAAGTAGTGTTTGCCGAAATGGCATCTAAATCAGGATCGGAAGGTTCGAACAAGTTAGTTCCTGCGCTGCCGCTATTATTAGGCCCTACAGCTGTATTGATGTCGCCAGTAGCAAGTATTACGCCTGCAGGTAATCCAATATTTGACGCTGCACCATTGAATGAACCAATTGCTATGGGAGATCCATTATATGTTATATTAGATGCAGTAACACCGCTGCCGAGGAGTACATTTTGAACCAATTGCGTTGGAGTCATTGCTGTACTGACCGTTAATTGAGCATCTGCAGTATAAGATAATAACAATGATAAGATTAAAGCAGGTGAGTTTTTTTTGAGTACTATTTTTTTAAAAATCATAAAAATATATTTTCAGATACGAACTAACCAATCCTTACATACAAAAATTAACCTGCTCCCAGCCTCCATTAAAGTAAGTTGCCTCGCTTCTATGCTGTATATGCGGGATGTGTGCTGCCAAAATTTGAAGGGCTTGGGAGCTGAATAATACAGACTCAACGAATCAGGGTTACGCTTCCCATTCTTCGTATTTTATTACCGCGTAAGCCTATTACATCAAAAGCACAAATATAACCATCAGAGACTGCGTCAATTCCTTTATAGGTTCCGTCCCAACCGACGTTAATATCATTAGACTCAAAAATTAATTGCCCCCAGCGATCGAAAATACGCATACGGTATGATTTCATCCCGGAACCATACGCCTTAAAGAAATCATTTTTATCATTTTTGTTTGGTGTAAAAGCATTAGGGAAATAAAAATAAAAATCAGGCAGGATTATTATTGTTTTTATAACAGTGTCGGAACATCCATTTTGATTAATTGAAACAAACATTACATGGTAGGTGCCATCGCTGATATAGAAATGTTCAGGGTTTTCCAAAACAGATGTTGAATCTTCGGATGCATCCCCAAAATCCCAAAAATAGGAAACAGCTCCTGAAGAAAGATTATCAAAGGATATTGTCTGGTTGGTAGTAAAAGAATATTGAAAATCGCTGTTTATAGGGTAAACAACAACATCTACAGTGTCTGATTTAGAATATCCGCAGCGGTCTGTAACTTTACAGATATAGGATGTTGAATTTGCGGGCATTACTGTAGCCGAATCGAGTGTTGTAATATTGGGGGTCCAAAAATACAAGTAATCAGGCAAGCCATTAGTAACGTCAGCATCAAGTAATACTTTGCCGCCGCCGCAAATAATTGTATCGTTATTAAGGTTTAATTGAAGCGGAATATATGGAATAAAATTAACGGTACTTGTGTCGGATGCTGAATGTCCGCAGCTGTCAGATACAGTAACAATATATGTTGTAGTGACCAATGGATTAATATGAATTGTATCCTTCGTGCCTGTTGAATTTGTCCAACTATATTTATATCCGCCAATCTGCACACCTCCGGTTGCAGCTGCTTTCAAAAAAAGATTTTGAGAAGGACAAACCAAAGATGTATCATTATTTAATTTCACTTTAAGCGGAGGCGTATCAATAATGTATATTGTTTTTGTTAGAGTATCATTTCCGCTGCATGGAGATATAACATAAAGTGAAAGGATAACTGTTTCAGTAGCTTCGACTAAATTATCGGGCAGAGAGTTTATAATTACGTATGCTGAATCCTGACCTGCAGCAAAAGAAACACTGCCGCTGACTGCATCATAATCAACACCATTTATAGCCGTTCCGCTTAAAGAATATGTATAAGTCTGAGCAAGACTAGATGAAGTTCTATTTACTAATAATGAAGCGAACCCGCATCCTTCATAAATTGTAGAATCATTTCCGGCAACAGCCCCGCCAAAATTTGTGCCCGATGTCAGAGTAGCACCTCCAGAACTGGCAAAACTTCCTGCTTCTAAAAACACACCGGAGTCCAGAATACCATCACCTCCATCAGCAACGGCAATTTTTATATGGTATGTTTGCCCGCACTGCACATTTGTGATTGCAGTGAGCGGGACAGTAAAACCATCGTATTGAACTGACAGACCGTCTGGTGCAGTTCCTGATCCATATCCATCACCATTATCAAAATAATACGAACCATAACTATTCAAATTAAGATTAAACATTGTAACCGGCAATGCTGTTCCGGGAATCAACGCAATATTTTTCGCATTGCTGCTGAAAGGCCCTGTAATACCTGGTCCGCTGATAAAAAAGCCGAAACCATCATTTATACCGCCGGGGGTTGGGCTTACATATTCCATATACTCTTCCGAACCAAACACATAGCGGAATTTTATAGTATCCGAAGTGGGGATAAAATCAAATTCAAGAATTGCAGCGTCATAACTTAATGTCGGCGACATTATCTGGTCCAGATCAGGGTCGCCGGATAAACCATTTCCAGTAGATGCGCCTGATTGATTATTCGGGCCTACGGCATTTGCAATATCTCCGGAAGTCATAATTACACCTGCATTCAACCCAATATTTGATGATGTGCCATTAAATGAACCAATTGCAATCGGTGCTCCGTTGTATGTAATATTTGATGCTGTAACACCGCTGCCAAGCAGTACTGTTTGTACAAGCAGGGAAGGAGACAATGATGAATTTACGCTTAATTGTGCATCAGCCAGACAGGATACAAATGCAAGCACTAATACTATGCAGTTTTTTTTGAATACTTTTCCCTTGAAAATCATATAAATAAATTTTGATTTTAAAATCAGCTTTCAATCATACAAATGTTAACCAATTCAAACAAAGCAGCACTATTTATTGGATTCAGCGTATCAAGGTGATGCTGCCAAATCTTCTATTTTTATTACTGCGGAAATTTTCCACATCAAAAACACAAACATATACACCGGACGAAACGTCATCTCCTTTATATGTTCCATCCCAGCCTATATTAATATCATTCGACTCAAAAATTAATTGCCCCCAGCGATCGAAAATACGCATACGGTATGATTTCAAACCTTCTCCATACCCCCTAAAGACATCATTTTTATTGTTTTTATTTGGGGAAAATGCATTTGGGAAATAGAAATAAAAATCGGGTAATATTATTATTGTTCGGAAGGCGGTATCGGAACAGCCGTTTTGATTAATGGAAATAAGCATAACGTTAAAGGTCCCTTCATTACTATAATAATGTTCTGGGTTCGCCAAAGCAGAAATCGAATCGTCGGATGCATCGCCAAAATTCCAATAATATGATACAGCGCCCGAAGAAAGATTATCAAACGCTAATGACTGATTAGTAGTAAAAGAATATTGAAAATCGGAATTTATCGGATAAACAGTAACGTTTACAGTATCGGTTTTTGTAAATCCGCAGGCATCAGTAACATTGAGAATATAAGCAGTTGTGTTAGCAGGCCTTACAGTAACCGAATCGTGTGTTGTCATATTAGGAGACCAAACGTAAGTATAATTAGGTAATCCGTTTGTAACATCGGCATCAAGCAATACTCTTCCGCCCCCGCAAATAACTGTATCATTATTTAGTGTTAAATGAAGAGGAGTGTATGGGATAAAATATACGGTACTGCTGTCTGTTGCCGTATTTCCGCAGCTATCCGTAACTGTTACCTTATAAGTAGTGTTTACCAATGGATTAATATGAATTGTATCTTTATTACCCAAGGAGTTTGTCCAACTATATCTATACCCACCAATGGCGCTTCCGCCAAAGGTAGCGGCAGTCAATACTAAATTCTGTGAAGGACAAACCAAAGATGTATCGTCATTCAATCTAACTTTCAGCGGCGGTGTATCAATAATGTATATCGTTTTTGAAAGGGTGTCATTGCCATTACAAACAGAGGTCACAAAAAGAGAAAGTATAACAGTTTCAGTACCTTCAATTAATCCATCGGCGATTGAGTTAATAATAATATATGCTGTGTCTTGTCCGGGGGCAAAATAAACACTGTCGCCTAAGGCAGTAAAATCGTCTCCATTAATTGCAGTTCCGCCTAAAGAATAGAAAAAAGTCTGTCCATTAGAAATATTTGAAGTCCCCCTGTCTACCATTAAGGAAGCAAAACCGCATCCCTCGTATATTGTAGAATCATTTCCTGCAACAGAACCGCCAAAATTTGTACCCGATGTAAGGATAACACTTCCTGAACTGGCAAAACTTCCTGCTTCTAAAAACACTCCTGAATCAATCATCCCATCACCGCCATCACCAATGGCTATTTTTATGTGATATGTAAGACCGCACTGTACATGCGCTACAGCAGTAAGCGGAACAGTGAAACCATCGTATTGTACTGTAAGTCCGTCAGGAGCCGTTCCTGAACCCTGACCATCACCGTTATCAAAATAATATGCACCATTACTGTTCAAATTCAGATTAAACATAGTTACGGGCAATGTTGTCCCAGGAATCAATGCTATGTTTTTAGAGTTGCTGCTGAATGGACCAGTAATACCGGGGCCACTGATAAAAAAGCCGAAAGCATCATTTATAAAACTGGAACTTACGAACTCCATGTATTCTTCTGAGCCAAATACATACCGAAATTTTACAGTATCAGAAGTAGGAATAAAATCAAATTCAAGAATTGCAGCATCATAACTTGATGTTGGTGACATTATTTGATCTAAATCCGGATCTCCAGGCAGACTAAAGTCCGTATAATTACCAAATCCTGAATCATTATTTGGGCCAACGGCGTTTGATATTTCTCCTGTGGCCATAATTACCCCGGCAGGCAATCCGATATTAGATGAGGAGCCATTAAAAGAACCAATAGCCAAAGGCGATCCATTATAGGTAATGTTAGAAACAGTGATACCGCTGCCTAGCAATACGGTTTGCACCAATTGAGCTGGAGTCATTGCATTACTGACAACTAACTGACCTTTTGCGGAAGGAGAGGCAAAAATAAAAACAAAAAAAACAAAGCCTAAAAATAAGCTATGTAATTTCCTAAAATAAATCATCATAAACTACTGCTGTTTGTATCGTGATTAACAAACAAATATATCAATTTTTTACTATTGGTATAAATTGTTTTGAATTCTAATATGTCAATTATTCGAAAATAATAATCATTGAAATTTAAGCATACTATTTTAATAATATGATTTTAATTT
>CAISYK010000483.1 GCA_903889605.1 uncultured Bacteroidota bacterium | reverse complement strand
TACCATCATTATTAAAATCCGCACTAATTACAGACCAAGTTTGAGAACTAGTCAAAAAATTGGATGCCGAGCCAAAGCTGCCAGACCCTGTACCAAGTAATACAGATACATTGTTTGAACCCTTATTTGCAACCGCTAAATCCTTTTTCCCATCTCCGTTGAAATCAGCCCATGTAATTGAATAAGGGTTAGTACCTACTGAAAAATTAGTCGCAGCCAAAAAGCTGCCTGTGCCCAAACCAATTAAAATTGACACATTGTTTGAAAAATAATCCGCTACCGCTATATCTATATGGCCATCTGAATTAAAATCTTCACTTATAATTGAAATAGGACCATTTCCTACTGTAAAGTTATTTGCTAAACCAAAGCTGCCGGATCCTGTACCTAATAATATTGATACATTATCAGAATTAACATTAGCTACTGCCAAATCTAATTTCCCATCTCCATTAAAATCTGCACAAGTTATCGATTGAGGAATATTCCCTACAGCATAGTTAACCGGAATGCCAAAGTTGCCACTGCCTATACCCAAAAAGACTGAAACATTGTTTGCAGTATAATTTGCAGTTGCTAAATCCTTAATGCCATCCCCATTAAAATCCCCGGTACAAACCGCATAAGGATGCGCACCTACCGAAAAGTTTGACTCCGGGCTAAAGCATACCTGTGCATAGCTTCTTATTCCTTGAAATGAAAATATTATTAATAAAATAATTTGTGTAATTTTTCTCATGTTAATATATTTTAGAATCCTACTCATATGGCTTTTCGGTTTTCGCCCTGTTTTTTATAGCGGTCACAAATCTCCACTTTTATTAATTGATTTTAAATTTTACATGTATTTTTTTTTGAAATAAATTTTAATCCTTCTATGACATTCAGGATATTTTTACTTAGTATTCAATCATATGTTAAACCGCAACTTCCAATGGCCAATTATTATTGAACTACAAGGTTTTTCGAAAATGAATAATGCAGTATGGTGATACTATTTATTCTGACTTTTTATAAACGATCAATTATTTTAATCCTAAAACTCCTGCCCTATTTCTTTTTTAATAAACTCAATTGCTGTTTTAGTCGGTAATTCTGTAAGCTGGGCTGAAACATTGATAATAGATTGTGCTAATTCCAGCCCGTTGGCTTCTGGGCTTACCTTCGCAGCAGCAACATTTATTAACTTAACAGTTTCTTCTTTTGCCTTTATCACAGCATCCCACGATTTACTGCTCATATATATCTGCTGTGAAAGATTATGCTCAAATTCACTGCGTATAGTTTTAAGTAATTCGCCCTGCAGCATGGGAGAACTTACAGCTTTGTTGGTCCGCATCACCAAACTGCTAGGATTAATACGTTCCAAAAATAAAACTACACGCTCATAAGCTTGCAGGCGGATTGGAGTAATTATTGTTTGATTGGCAAGTTTTATATCAAGTGCTTTCCTGGTATTTTCGTGATTCAAAAAGTTTTTCACCAAATAATAGGTAGTAATAAAAACAATACCTGCGGGTAGAATAAATTTTAAAATTTCAAATAATTGATCCATAGCTGTGTTATTTAATTGTTGTTATTGTATATTGTTCTGAAGTTTCTGACTGTATTTTTTCTGCTAAATAGTTTTCTGCATTAATTTTTTAAATAATTTTATTTGGGCGTTTACATTTCTACCTCCCCCCTTTCCCCTCTCCAGATGGAGAGAGGTGTCCGGCAGGACGGGGTGAGGTTAAAAAGAGCCGGGCTTTACGCTTCAATCTTTTTGTTCGTTCCTCACAAAAAAGGATTTACGCTGCAATCCCTAGCGCAGCATTATAATTGAAAGTGCCTTTGTAAACTTATTGCCTCTGCCTGTGACCGCCCAAATGGATTCGAATGAGGTATGTATTCTTCCGAAACCTTAGCAAGTATGTATTCTTATAATATTTGCCCGATTTACACAGTTTCTTCCGTAATCCATTTACCAACAGCCGGGGCAGTATAACTTTTCATCTGATTTAACAAATCATCAATGTTATCACTTACCAACAGCATCTTTTGATTTACCTGTTTCAAAAAATTTTTATTGACCATTGTTTGTATTAATTCAATTAATGGATCATAAAATCCGCCGGTATTTAAAATTCCAATAGGTTTTTTATGCAAACCAAGCTGCGCCCAGGTAAGCATTTCAAAAAGTTCTTCAAGTGTTCCAAAGCCTCCTGGAAGAGCTATTATACCATCACATAGTTCATGCATCCTGGATTTTCGATCGTGCATAGTATTTACCAATATCAACTCAGTAAGGTTTTCATGAGCAATTTCCTTGCTTTTCAAAAAATTGGGAAGAACTCCTATAACTTTCCCTCCATTATTGAGTACCCCATCCGCAACAGCCCCCATTAAGCCAATTTTCGCTCCTCCATATACCAGTTCTATATTATTTTTAGCCAATGCCTGCCCTACAAGTATAGCATGTGTTTTGTATACGCCATCTGTACCTTCACTGGAGCCGCAGAATACTGTTATTCTTTTCAATTTTTTTAGCTTTTCTATTATTATCAATCAATTATTTACGTCTCGCAAATTTAGCAATAAAATAAAGTGATTACAGATAAATTCAAATATGATAATTTATATTTGTTTAGGTTTAAAAGAAGGAACAATAATAGATTTATCGTCAAATATCATCAAAAATCATTTTTAACCATTTCTCATGACACAATTTTATTAGTTTTGTGTCTTTAAAATCTATTTATATGAGCAAATTATCCGATAGAATTACAAATTTAGCTGAATCGCAAACGCTTGCAATGGCTAAAAAATGCCGTGACTTATCAGCTCAAGGCAAAGATATCATCAGCCTGAGCCTTGGTGAACCCGATTTTGATACGCCTCAATTTATTAAAGATGCAGCCAAACGTGCCATCGATAATAATATTACACGTTATACACCTGTTGCAGGTATTGCAGAATTGCGCAAAGCAATCTCCGAAAAGTTTAAACGCGATAATAATTTAAATTATACTGCAGAGCAAATTGTTGTTTCAACTGGTGCAAAACAATCACTTGCCAATATTATTTTAAGTTTGGTCAATCCTGGAGAAGAAGTTATTGTTCCAATTCCTTACTGGGTAAGCTATATTGAAACTATTAAATTAGCAGAAGGAATTCCGGTTACAATTCCTACAAGTGTAGAATCGGACTTCAAAATTACTCCTGCCCAGCTTAGAAAAGCAATCACAAGCAAAACAAAAATGATTGTTTTCAGCACTCCATGCAATCCAAGCGGGTCGGTATATAACAAGGAAGAGTTAAAAGCACTTGCAGAAGTAATTATTCAATACCCTGATTTATATGTTATTTCAGATGAAATATACGAACATATTAATTTTATAGGCAAACACGAAAGTATTGCCCAATTTGATTTTATTTACGACCGCATAATTACGGTAAATGGTGTATCAAAAGGTTTTGCAATGACCGGCTGGCGTATAGGTTATATGGGTGCTCCGCTTTGGATTTCGCAGGCTTGTGAAAAAATGCAGGGGCAGATTACCTCCGGCGCATCATCCATCTCACAGATGGCTTCAATAGAAGCAGTAAAAGCAGATCCATCAGTAACTTATTTTATGCGTGACGCTTTTAAAAAAAGAAGAGATTTGGTGCTTGGTTTATTAAAAGATATTCCTGGAATTAAAACATCTATTCCGGATGGAGCTTTTTATATATTTGCTGATATTTCTTATTAT
>CAISYK010000482.1 GCA_903889605.1 uncultured Bacteroidota bacterium | reverse complement strand
GGCACAAGGCAATTTTGAAGGTGCTTTGGACGACTTTTTGAGTTTGCGTGAAAGTGATCCTAAAAATGATAATTACAATTATAACATTGCTATTTGTTATTTAAATACAAATATCAATAAATCAAAAGCTATACCTTATTTAGAAATTATTACCCGCAAACCCAAGTATGACCCAAACGCTTTGTATTTATTAGCCAGGGCGTATCATTACGCTTACCGTTTTGACGATGCCGTTAAAGCTTATACCGCTTTTAAACAAACCGGCCGCGGAAATGTAGATAATTTAAAAGATGCAGACCATCAAATACAAATTTGCATAAACGCAAAAGAATTAATGAAATTCCCAGTAAATGTAACTTTCGAAAATTTGGGTCCCAATGTAAATTCGCCTTATGCTGATTATTACCCATTTGTTCCAAACGATGAATCCTTCATTATATTCAATTCACGTAAGCCCGATGAAGGCGCCGAAAAAGTTAATGAAGACGGCACTTATAAGCCGGCTGTATATATTTCAAAAGAAAACAACGGGAATTTTTCAAAAGCAAAACTATTTGAGTCCCCTATAATAAAAAAAGAAGGAGAACAGGAAGTAATAGGCTTATCCGGTTCTGGTGATGTTATGCTTTTATATTATAATAATTCGAAAGGCGGAGATATTTATATAACAAGCGGCGAAAAAGGAAAAAACTTCAAAACTCCTGAAAAATTAAGTGATAATATTAATTCTTCTGCCGAAGAAATTGCAGCATGTATAAATAATGACGGCAGCATTTTGTATTTTGCCAGCAACAGGCCTGGTGGATTTGGCGGAACGGACATATATATGAGCAACAAATTACCTAATGGCGTCTGGGGACCTGCACAAAATTTGGGCCCGGACATAAATTCTGCATTTAACGAAGATTTCCCAAATGTTTCACCAGATGGGAAAACCTTATATTATAGTTCAACAGGACATACTACAATGGGAGGATATGATATTTTCAAAGCGGAGAAAGATCCTGTTACAAAAATATTTTCAAATTCTAAGAATTTGGGTTACCCAATAAATACCCCTGAAGATGATTTTAATTTCAGGATGGCAAGCAACGGACGATTTGGTTATATGGCTGCCCTTAGAGAAGGAGGATTGGGCGATTTAGATATTTACAGGGTTACATTTAATGATGTGGAACCTCAATACTCAGTAGTAATAGGTGATATAGTTTCTGCCGATTCTACACAAAAATTAAATTTTATGGATGTTTTCATCTCTGTAAACGATAGTAAATCACATGAAATAGTAGGAACATATTTGCCAAATCCTAATTCAGGGCGGTTTGTAATGATCTTAAGTCCCGGCACTTATGATATTACAATTGAAGCAAATGGTTTTAAAACGATATCTGAAAAAATAAACATATTAGATAAGAGTTCATATAAATTTGAAATTCAAAAAGATATTAAATTAAACCCAGAAGGTTAACAAAAAAAATAGCTTCTTTTAACAATTAAAAAAAAGAATCTGCAAAATTGTGCATCTATTTAGTGTTTGTCAATATAGTCGGCTAAATAAAAAAAATAAAAAAACGCTTGCCGCAGATTCACAGATTAAAAGGGAAAATAATTTTATTAATTTGTGAATCTGCAGCCAATTTCGACTTAAAAGACAAACTCTATTTAGTAAAATGCATTTCGTAAATTTTTAATGATTCGTTTATCCGGTCCTTATATTCGCATGAATTCGTTATCCGCTGCTAATTAATATCTTGATTAAATCAAAAAAAATTTGGTGGTTTACATTAAATTGCCGTTATTTGCAGTCCAAAAAAAATAAATAGATCATATTTAAATAGAAAAGACAATGTCAAGAGTTTGCGAAATTACAGGAAAAAAGGCTATTGTGGGTAACAAAGTATCTCACTCTAATGCTAAAACTAAGAGAAAATTTAACGTGAATCTTCAAGTTAAAAAATTCTTTTTACCTGAGGAGAACAAATGGATAACCTTACGTTTGTCTACTTCAGCTTTACGCACTATAACTAAAAACGGTATTACTGCTGTAATGAAAGAAGCTAAAGAACAAGGACACTTAAAAAAATAATTAACCAATATGGTAATTTGCAGTTTGAAAATGTAAAATTAATTTTCAAATTGTTAAATTTTCAAATTTTCAAATTAAAGAACAATGGCAAAAAAAGGCAATAGAATTCAGGTGATCATGGAGTGTACTGAGCACAAAGACAGCGGGCAACCGGGAACGTCTCGTTACATTACAACAAAAAACAAAAAGAAAATTTAACGTGAATCTTCAAGTTAAAAAATTCTTTTTACCTGAAGAAAACAAATGGATCACTTTG
>CAISYK010000481.1 GCA_903889605.1 uncultured Bacteroidota bacterium | reverse complement strand
GTTATTTTGATTGCCCTTAAACCAATATACAATCCGTAGGTGTAATGAAATTGCTCGGTTTGCATACTTTTAACTTTAGATTGTGCAAAGTCTGCATTCGCATACAAGCCTACAAAAAATATTCTGCCGTTGTATCCGATACTTGATTTTCCTCTTGCAGATAATGGTAACCCGATTTTGGACTTTTTGTTAGGCGGAAAATCATAAACCTGCTCTTGTAAACCAACACCAACAAATAAAGCATTGGCGAAATAAAAATTATTTTTTACTAAATTGTAGGCGTAACCTTGCTGCAGTATAAAAGCGTAGTTTCGATTTGAGTTTAAATTTGAATATTCAAAATAATGTTTTACACTATCCGGAATTAAATTTTCGCCCCTTATTTCATTATATTTAAAAGCAATCACAGTTAAAGATGAACCAACAGATTTTTTCTGAAATTGATTTTGATTAAAAGCTGCATTATATGAAAATTGTTTTCCATTATTAATAAAAATACCTGATACACCAAATTGATAGGCTCTAATATCTGCATTATAATTTTTCAATAAAATCTCATCTCCTTTATAATGAAAATAAAATCGAGAGTAATTTTGATAGAAAGTTTCAAATCCGAATCTGTTTCCATATATATTTACTTGGAACTGTTTAAATCCTGATTTTATTCGACTTGTAGTATCTAAATAATCATCAGTAAATTTAAAAATATAAGTAAGTCCAATACCTTTCGTGTTAATTGCAATACCTGTTAACGGAGGAATATTAGCAGAGTAATAAACCCTTGCATCATTTAGTTGTTTTTGATCAAATAAATTATTGTTTTGAGGAGTTATGGTATATTGAAAACCGTTATTCAGAAAAAAACTTTTTACTGCAAAAAGGTTTTTAAATTTTTGAACATAAGTAGTATCAATTATTCCAGAATAACTGCTGAAGGCAATAAGAATAAATGAAATTAGTATTACTATTTTTTTTTTCATGTCAAATAATATTTGACACAAAAATAAAATAATGCAGGTAATAGGATGAGAAAAAAATAAAAAAAGCCGAAACTATTTGTCCCGGTTTTCAAATCAACAAATTATTTTATTGTCGCGGCTTCATAATGTGATCAGGAGAATCTCGTTTCTTTACATCCATGATTTAAAAAATTTGACCCGCCTTTACAACTTTTTTTGTTTGAATTGACTTTCCAGCTTTAATTTGAACAAAATATACACCATTATCCAACAAATCAAGACCTTTCACCTCAACATGATTTGTTCCCTTCATTAGGCTTTCATTTATTACAGGAGAGCACTCCTTTCCTACAATATCAAATAATCGTATTTCAATCAAGTTATCGTTTTCTGAATCAAAATTTATTGTAAAGTATGAATTAAATGGGTTCGGAGCGATCTCGGTATTAAAATTATTAGACACAAATTCTTCAAGACCTGTAGTTAATCCAGTTGTTTTTAAAATAGTTCCATCTACTCCGCAGGAATAACCGATATTCAAGCTGGGAACCGTTAATCCATACTGCCTGCTTGAGCTGGAATTCTCAAGATTCCATGATGTACCACTATCATTAGTTTTTAGTATTGTGCTGGTATTAGCAGTTACACTTCCGCCAGCAACAAATCCAGTCATCGGGTCAAGAAATCTAATATTGCCAAAATAATTATTCGGAAAAATTTCGGAAACCCATGTTGCTCCCCCGTCAATAGTTTTTAAAATTATTCCGGAATTCGAACTAGAGATATCCCCTCCTGCAATAAAACCATTATTTGAATCTGTAAAAAAAACAGATATCAATTGAAATGAAGTTCCGCTGGTTTGCGCCGTCCAGCTTATGCCGCCGTTAGTAGTTTTTAATATTATTCCAGGGTAACCTACTACGTATCCTGTATCAATATCTGTAAAAAAAGATGAGTACAAATAACCTGTTGTTCCCGTGTTTAATGTTGTCCATGAAAGCCCTGCATTTGATGATTTAATAATTATACCTCCATTCGGACCATAGTATCCAGAAACATAAATATCATTTCCAATAATGAATATCCTTATGAAATCGGGTGTATTAGTTGGTGAGACAGAGTTCCAGGAATTCCCCCCATCGGTGGTCTTAAGAATAACTCCGGATCTGCCTACAATGTAACCGGTATTTTCATCCGCGAATTTGACATCTAAAAGGTCAGTAGAAAGTCCGGAAGTTATCGTATTCCAATTTATACCGCCATCTGTTGTTTTTTTGATTGTGCCGCCAATTCCAACAGCAAAACCTGAATCTTCTTTTGAGAAGAAGACAGAATATAATGCATTGGAAGTACCTGAAATTTGCGGCAGCCAGGCTTGACTGAATGCGGAAAAATAAATTATTAAGAGCAGAAGAATCAGTGTAATTTTTTTCATAATATTTTTGTTTTATTCCTTTATTAGGGTTAAACAAAAGTATTATGTCATTAAAGAAAAATATAGCAGATAGATCACGCCGCATTTTGATTTACCTCATATACATCACAAGAAGTCCAAAGGAGATGGATAATAAATTAGATTCATATATATTCAGTTTTTTAAAGTCGCTTTTTCAATGGCAGTCCAGTCAAACGTGCCGCCTTTTCTGCGCCTAAATCTCCTTCCCTGCTGAAAGCCCAAACAAACAATGCTTTCAAAGGATGATCTTTTTGTATATTTTCAATTGCTTTAACCGCAAGCCTTTTTGCTATGCCTTTTCTCCTGTACTCTTCAAGTACTAATGCGGAACAAAGATACAACGCTTCGTAAGATGTGCCGATCGGTGTCAACTCAAACAACTCTTTTTCGGTAATTTTGTGTTCAATAAATCTGTTCATCAAATCCAGCGTTGTTGGTATCACCAAAACCCAAGCAACTGGTCCTTTGCCATCATCATATTCAGACACTGTTGAAGGATGCAGCTTCTGTAATCGTTCAATTACATCCTGATTCACATCCAATTGATTGGGATCTTTCTTGACGGCAAAAACATCTTCTGCCAATTTAATCATTCTTTCAAAATTGCTTAAAGACATGTACAGAAATTATAAATTCAGAACCCCAATAAATTATCCAACAAAAATATACTAATACCAAAAGCGACCAAAATATACAGGACTTTTATTTTATTACTATTCATTTAATGGCTTCACCGCTTCTGCACATTTGCAAAGCTTACGCGAATTAAAAAGATTATCATTTATCATTTCGCTATAAATAATCCCAATTCATTTTAATACTCCATACTAAGGCGGTTTTGTAATTGATTTTGGTAATCCCTGGCTAATTTATTGCCATAATCCACATAAGCTTTTTTTGCCCATATAAGTGCTTGATCGTTTTTACCTAATACTTCATTGGCAACCGCCATATTTAAACATGCTCTTCCTGCATTTATTCTATTATTACTTTTTGTAAGCGGCTCCCAAGCCAGTAATGCACCATCCCAATCAGCAACTTCGGATCTCCTGAATGCACTTAAGAATTTCTGGTTATCTGCAGCTTTACCGCTTTTATATAAACTCCTGTTTACATAATAGTAATTCGATAAAAATCGTCGAATGTATTCTTCTCCTGCATGATATGCGGTTTGCGGCAATGCTTGCGGAGGAGGAATGGCTATTCCTGAAGAGCCTGCATCAAAAGTAAGAAAGCTTGTAGATTTATACTGATCAATTATTTTTTCATTAACAGGATCATACAGTCTCCAATAACAAACTACATTCATTCTGATTTGGTGCAATGCCGGAGGCGGTATAGTCCCGGTTAATACAGCATTAACTGTATTATTAACAGCGCTTGCTAAAAGATCTGAATTCGAATCGAAAGTTTCTAAAACCAATAATGCATCGGCTTTTGCAGAATCACAAATGTGTTTAACAATTTTCCAATCTAATAGTTCAGGAGTTTCTCTTGTACCTGTCCCATATAATCGGGTTTTTGTTGGAATAAAAATATCAATCTGTTTCCAGCCTTTTATTTTATCATACACACCTTTTAAACATTCATCAGAAGCTTTTTTGTCGGATCCTGCAATTTCACCGCTGGTAATAGCTTCTATAATAGGATGTTTATCATCTTTTTTTGTAAGCGATCTGTTAACGCTTGCTATTGTATGAATATTCTTGGGCAAAAAAGCCTGCGGAGCCGTAGGGTATTGTAATCTTACATTACCATATTTGCTGCAGCCTGAAAAAACAACTGCAATTATAAATAAAATCGATAAGGTCTTTTTCATTTTGTTTATGGTTTTAATTGGATTTCTAAATTAAATATAGTTATCACAAAACAAAAACAGTACCGCAAATTATGAAAATATTTTTTCTCTATTTAGCCCCCGGCTTAACCACTTCAACCCATTTACCCGGCTTACGCGAATTAATAGTATTATCATACATGGCCTCACAATAAACAGTAGGTAAATAATATCTGCCTATATAAGCTGCATTAAGCACAATACGGAATGTACTTGTTTTGTATGGTGAAATATTAAAATACGTATAAACTCTATCATCCCGAATATCCTGATAGGTTGGATAATCACTCTTAATAACACTTTCGGCATCATCCATGCGGGTGTTGTGAATTTCCCAGCCGCTTGGGAATATTTGTGATAATGCCATCT
>CAISYK010000480.1 GCA_903889605.1 uncultured Bacteroidota bacterium | reverse complement strand
TCAACACAAAGCTCAAGGCTGAATTGTCCTGTATTAGGATTAGGATAAACAATCATATCATAGCTGTTTTCAAAAACAGGATTTTGCTGAAGGCTATCAACTGCTGCGATGTTATCCAGAATTTTTGCTCCGTTCAGATTACTTAATTTTAAATTAAAACTTATATCAGAACTCGTTCTTGCGTTCTGATGTATTTCCACAGCAATAAGATTTGTACCATTTACCAGAGCAGATGAACTAATATTTGCAAGCACAAAAGCTGATTCATTTGTTCCATCAATGGCTGATGGAGCAAGAGTATTATAATAGATTGTTCCCGTCGGAAGGTTGTTTCGGTAAACTTCAATACCATTGATATATACCGCAGCCCCATCGTCACGTATCAAACTCAAGTCTAATCCTGTGATAGTTGAAATATCCGTTACAGCAAATGTTTTTCTGAAATATGTTGTGATATATTTATTTGTTGATGATGACCCATAGCTTACAACAGTGGCCTCAGCGCCGTCGCCGTATCCCAGCTCGGCATTTCCTGTTTTCCATGCAGCATCATTAAAAGAAGTTTCTTTCCAGGCTGTCCCTTGGTTAGTTCCATTATCCAGATACTTCCATGCGCTTCCTGCGGAAACTAATTCTATTGATGGTATTGGAGCAGCAGCTATAAACGGAGAAAGTCTGCTGCCGGGTATAGGCCTTTCCTGAACACCGGATGGAAGCTGCCAGCCAACAGCACAATTATCATTCGAAGTTCCTTCTTTATGTAATGCTTCGATATAATATTTTTGACCTGCAATTAGATTTTTTGAAGCCGATTGCTGGGAAGCATATTTTGTCCATTGCCTGGAAGTTGTCAATCCAGTTACTGATGCTATCCTTACTTTATTTACAGGATTGTCATTGGTACTTAACCATAATTCACTATCGTCGTCACTTGCTATCCAGAAAATATAATTACCTGTTGCTGGCGGGCAAATATATCCTCTTATCCGCTGGCCGTAATTATTTGCGGCATTGGATGGAGCTTCAAAAATATTTAAAAAACCTGTTGAACTGGGTGTTATGGTAAGAGGGATCAAACTTACTGAAGTCCCGGTAATATTATTCCAAACTTCTCTTATAATAGTTCCGGTACTGCTGCAAGCGACAATGGGGATTACTGAAATATTTATTTTTGCAGACACTGCAGTACCATTTATACCATCAGTTACTTTGGCTGTAAGGCCATAATTTCCCTGACTTACATTATTCCATGTAAAAGTATAAGGACTTGTTAAATCTTCTCCGAGTTTTGTTGTGTCGGCATAAAATTCCACTTTTTGTATTGTGCCTGTTCCGCCTGAAGCGTTAACTTGTATTGTAATAGAAGAGCCAATACTAAAAGATGCATTATTTACCGGAGAAGTAATAGCAGCGATTAACGGCAGTGCATTAACAGAAATATTAACTATTGCGGAAATGGCTGTATTATTTCCGCTGTCAGTGGCCTTTGCCGTAATGGAATGAATACCTGCTGGGGCATTATTTAATATAAAACTATAAGGACTTGTTAAATCTTCTCCAAGTTTTACTGAACCATCAAAAAATTCTACTTTTTGAAATATTCCTGTACCGCCTGATGCAGTGACTTGAAATGTAATATTTGAACCGGCAGTAAATGAACTATTATTTATAGGGGATGTAATATTTATAATTATTGGAACAGCATATTGTGAAAGCCTTGAACCGGGTATTGGCCTTTCCAAAGTGCCATTTGGCAGCTGCCATCCAACAGCGCAGTTATCGTTTTGAGTTCCTTCTTTATGTAATGCTTCGATATAATATTTCTGTCCTGCAATAAGATATTTTAAGGCAGATTTTTGCGATGAATATTTTGTCCATTGCCTTGAAGTTGTCAATCCAGTGACTAATGCGATCCTTACTTTATTAGCAGGATTATCATTGGTGCTTAACCATAATTCACTATTATCATCACTTGCAATCCAAAAAGTATAATTGCCGGCTGCAGGCGGGCAAATATAACCTCTTATCCTCTGACCGTAATTATTAGCATAATTTGTGGGTGCTTCAAAAATAGAAAGTTCTCCTTTGGTGCCAGGCGCTGAATTTACAGGAATAGAACTTACGGAAGTTCCGCTTATATTATTCCACACTTCTCTTGAAATAAATCCTGACGCGCGGCAGACTGGAATCAGCGTTACAGAAATATTTATTTTGGAGGAAACAGCAGTATTGTTTAAACTGTCTGTGACTTTGACTGTAAGAGCATGCAGCCCAACAGCCGCATTCTGCCAGGTAAAACTATATGGCTTTGTTAAGCTTTCGCCAAGCTTTATTGAATCTGCAAAAAACTCAACCTTTTGTATTGGCCCTTCCCCACCCGATGCTGAAGCTTGAATAGTTATTGCAGAATCAATATAAAAAGAACTGCCGTTTGCCGGTGAAATAATTTTTACCTGAAGCAGGCTTGCGTCTATACTGCAGGTTGGAGGAATATCCATGTCAGCGTTTCCGCGAAGTTTATAAACGCACTTTTTGATAAGCTTTCCGCTGGTATTTAAAGTCAGCAAAACTGATGACTCCCTATAAACAGTGTCACTAAATTCAATCGGTGTTCCCGCGTTAATATTTATTTTTAGGGGATTTGTTCCGGAAATTAAATTTGTATCCAGCCTAAGTGTGTAGTTATAATCATTCGATTGACCCTCATTTAAAATGATTACCGAAATAAGACTATTTTTTTTACTTCCGAAAGATTTAATATTTGTATTATTTACTTTTCCATTACAATAAACTCCTTTAAAATTATCTGCCAGCATTTGGAAATGATAATATGTAGGTTTAGGTAATGTTGATGTATGGTATAAATAACCTAATTCGCTTCCTTCAATTATACTCCAGAAATTTATAAAATTTACATTTTTTTTCATGCATACCCCTATCATTTCTGCCGTGAACTGCCCTCCTAAAAAACTATTTGCCCCTAAACCAAAAATACCGTCACCAGATGGGTTTTCCCAGTCGATATTGCCTTCTGTAAAAGCAATCCCCAAATGTGAAATAGAATCCCTCTGGTGGTAAATATTGCATGCAGCAACTCTTAGATTCAATTGAGAGAGGTTTTCTTCAAAATGTCCGGGCCCTGAAAGATAACTAATTACCTCACTTCTTGTTTGATCACCGCTGAATGCAAAAAGATGAAAGGAGATCATATCTACAATGAAATTACCCAAATTATCCTTTCCGGTGATATCGCTGACTCCTCCGGGAGTTGTAAGCCCGTCAAGAATATTTTGGTTGTACCATGCAGTTTCCGGTGCTATTATTTTTATAGATGGATCCTTTTTTTTCATAGCATAGGAAAATGTTTTTATGTAATTGGCTACTTGTGCCGAATTTGAATAACCATAAGAATTATCAGGTTCATTCCCTATTATCCAATATTTTATTTTTTTTCCGCTGGTAATGTTTATAAATTCAACAAGGTCTGCTGCCTGTGTCGCTGAATACTTATTATTGTAAAAAGGAACCTGTATTATAGGTTCCATTCCATTGTTTGTAATGGAATCTATGATACTCAAATATTGTTCGTGTGTTGGCATTTCCTTGTCCGCTGAATTACCTCCATACCTGATAATTTGTGCCTTGCTGTCTTTTACTTTATTCCACTGTGAATCCAGTTTTCCGTTGTAAATAGTAGAGCCTATAGAAACAGGCATCCATGCATTCTGGCCGAAAAAATCTGCTGGTATATTTTGAGACTTTACATCCTGAAATAAAATAAATTGGAGTATAATTATGATAATAAGACTAAAAGATTTATTTCTTTTTTTTAAGATAAAATTTCTCATT
>CAISYK010000479.1 GCA_903889605.1 uncultured Bacteroidota bacterium | reverse complement strand
ATGTGAAATGAAGGTAACTAAAGACAAAGAATTTCTGGAAAAATTAACTTTTGAAGCATTATCAAAAGGCAATTGGAACAAGTTCGTTCATCTTTTTGGTGCTAAAGGCGCATGTGGAAACTGCTGGTGTATGTTCTTCAGACTTAAAAATGCTGAATTTGAAGAGGGCAAATCAGATGACGGAAACAAACTCGCAATGAAGAATATTGTTTGGGCGGACAAACCAGCTGGACTAATTGGTTTTTACGAAGGACAACCAATTGCCTGGTGTGCATTTGCTCCTCGAGAAGATTTTATTAAAGTTGAGAACTCAAGAGTGCATAAGCGAATTGACAACAAGGAAGTATGGTCAATTCCGTGTTTTTTTATTGATAAAAATTTCAGGAAACAGGGTGTTTCGGTTGAACTTTTAAAAGGTGTAATTAATTATGCCCGAAAAAACGGTATAAAAATTATTGAAGCTTATCCAACTATTCCAACGCAGGCAAAACTTCCGGATGCTTTTGCATGGATAGGTTTGTATAAGTCTTTTGAAGAAGCTGGATTTGAAATTGTTGACAGAACATCTAAAAACAGACCAATGGTTCGCTATTATTCATAGTAACATTGGATAGTCGGTACGAATAAAATGAGGTTAAAGTATTTTCTTCATCAAGCCGCAATAGTTGCTGCAATTGCAGTAATTATTAAAAGTCACTTTGTTGTATTATAATAATTGATAATCCTCAAGGACTTTATTTATTAAAGATGAAAAATAGGTATCTTTGCAGTGCTGTGCCAAATAAAATAAACAATCATATAAATTCGGGTGGAAGTGCTAAAGTACTTGCCAAACCTGTTAATACATCACCTAAGGATACTTCCGTTACTCCTTCTTTATTCAGCGGTCATCTATTAACAGTTAAAAATGACAAACCCCAGCTTCATTTTACGAATTATGAATATTTGGTAAGCGGGATACTGCTTTTCTTATATGTATTATTTGTTTGGATATATGTTTCAAACTATAAAAAATTAAGTCAGGTAATAAAAGGGTTTTATATTAGCCGTTTTTCTAACCAATTGTCCCGCGAAGATCTTTCGATAGGCAACAGAGTCTCTGTTTTTTTGTCGATTTTCTTTATTTCCACTCTCACATTATTTGTCAGCCGTGTATTAACATATTATGGTTTCCACCCTTCCATATTTGGAAGGACAGATGCTGCAGTTTTAGATATATTTACAGCCCTTTTTATAACGGTTGCTTATTGCGTTAAGTTTGCCTCTATTAAAATACTTGGGTCTTTATTTAAAGTACAAAGAGAAGCAAACGAATATATGATGACAATTTTTTTGTTTTGCAATGTCCTGGGGCTATTTATGCTGCCTTTGGTAATTTGTCTGACTTTTGTTAAACAAGTTCCGCCGGCTGTTTTTATATATGCAGGGCTTGGAATAATAGGCATTTTTGTCTGCGTCCGATTTTTTCGCGGCCTTATTCTTGGGCTAAACAGTTCAGAGATTTCTAAGTTATATTTATTTATGTATCTTTGCACTCTTGAAATATTACCAATTATCATTATTGTGAAATTATTTACGCTTTACGTTAAATAATTTCATTGAAAAGATTGTAGTATTTATTGTTTTGTTTTTTTATTTAACGATAGCTCGATAAAATTGAAAATAAAAACTATATTGGTTACACAACCAAAGCCAGAAGGTGATAAATCACCTTATTTTGACCTTGCAAAAAAATGCAATGTAAAAATTGACTTTCGCCCTTTTATTCACATAGAAGGGGTTTCCGCTTTGGATTTCAGAAGAGATAAAATAAATATATTAGAGCATACGGCTGTAATTATGACGAGCCGCAGTGCTGTTGACCATTATTTTAGAATGTGTCAGGAAATGCGTATCACAGTTCCCGAAACAATGAAATACTTTTGTATTTCCGAGTCAACGGCTTTTTACCTTCAGAAATACGTGTTATACCGCAAACGTAAAATATTTCACGGCAAACAAACCATTCTTGATCTGATGGTTGTGATCAAAAAACATAAAGACGAAAAATACTTATTGCCTTGTTCTGATATTCATAAAGAAGAAATTGCAGAAAAATTGGACGAGCAAAAAATAAAATACACTAAAGCTGTCATGTACCGAACTGTTTGCAGCGATTTGAGTGATCTGGCAAACGTAAACTATGATGTGTTAGTATTTTTTAGTCCTTCAGGCATTAAATCTTTATTAAAAAACTTCCCTAAGTTCAAGCAAAATAAAACACGGATCGCTACTTTTGGTACTACTACAGCACTTGCTGTTAAAGAGGCACGTTTAAAAGCAGATATATGTGCGCCAAACCCTAAAGCGCCTTCTATGACTATGGCTCTTGAACAATATATTAT
>CAISYK010000478.1 GCA_903889605.1 uncultured Bacteroidota bacterium | reverse complement strand
TTGGCTTTAAATAAAATTAATTTTTCGGAATAAACAATCTCGCCTAAAGGATTTAAAATTTCAACTGAATAATTACCATCTACTTTTGCAAAACAGCTCACGGTGAACGATCCGTTATTTGGATTTGGGAATATGCTAAACCCGCTTTCCATAAGCTTTTCAGAAACATCTGTATTCCCTTCATTAACTGCAACATTGTCAATGTAAATTGCCTGTCCGAAATGTCCTCGATTTTGAAATGCAAACAAAACACTATTTTGTCCGGCAAATGATACGAGATTGATTGTATCAGTGGCCCATTCGCTGCTTGCCGGAACAAACATATTGCTGGAATTATCTGGTGCTGTGGCTAGATTACTATATCCTTTAAGGTAAATCAAATTAAATGTAATACCACAATCTGTTGAAGCAAGGACCGCTAATGAATCATGATAGTTACCATCAAAACGAGCGTAGGCTCTGTCAAAAATTAATTTAGGATGAATGCTGGAAGTAAAATCATAAAACGGTGTACGTAATTCATCACGTAAACCTCCGGCATCCTGGGCCCAATTATTGAAAAAAGCTGATTGTGCACTTGCTCCAAAAGCGCCCACTTGCTGACTTTGCTGCCATGTTATGTCGTTAGTACCATCATCATAATTCTGCCACTTATCAGGAGGGAAAGAGCTCGTAAAACCATCTAAAGAAGGAAGGGAGGCCGTACCAATTATGTGGGAAATTGAATCACTTCCATTTATATTTGAAACAATTAGTTTTGCGTTATAGGACCCTGCGGTTGAAAAAGTAATTGTTGGATTTTGCTGATTCGAAGTTGCCGGTGAGCCTCCAGGAAATATCCAGTTCCAAGCTGTTGGTGAACCTGAACTAAGATCGGTAAACGTAATAGTTTGCCCAGGGCAAAAGGCTGCAGTACTTATTGAAAAATCAGGTGTCGGCGGCATACTTGTATTCAATGGCAGCTCCCAAACTCCACGCCCATAGTAAGAGATACGAATCAAACTTGAGGACTTTCCAGAATTAAAAATCATAAAATCAATAATATTAGCCACTGTAGGTAAATTGTATGAAATATTCTGCCAGCTCGTCATACCAGCATCTTTATAATACACACCTTTTGCGGAACAAGCATAAATAGTCTCATTAGTAGAATATACATCATGAATAATTTTTATGATATTGATACCAGTCGGTAAATTATACGTTACGTCAGACCATGCTGCACCTTTATTTGAAGATCGGAATATTTTGCTGCCTGCCGACATATATACAATATTGGGGTTGTTTTTTATACCTGCTATACTTGCAGCTAAAAATGTTGAAGCAGGAGCAGTGTAATTTGAAAATGTTGGGATTACTGCCAATGCATTATCAGTTCGGCAAATTTTGTCGTTAAAGGAAATAAAATACAACAAATTGGAATCGGCAGGAGAAGAGTTGATTGCCATAATCTGCTGATCAATATTTGTGAGTTTGGTCCAATTCGGCGTACTGATATTCAGATTGGTACTTCTCCAAATATCCTTTGTCCCGCTGAATCCAAGTGTATTAATTTTTTTTGAGAATTCAAGCATTTGAGTAATAGTATCAGGCAAACCGAAATATGATTCTGAGCCGTTTACAGGGCGCCTATAGCCGTTGTAATAATAAACTACATTGCTTGATAAGTAATCAAATTGCGAGTATTCCCCCCAGTCGCCGCCTCGGTTGGTTTTCCATTTATTTGCTTCATAATACAACTCTCCATTATCCTGTGTGCCGATGCTTATCATATCTCTTTTAATAGGGCTTTGAGAGGCAAGATAAATTTCAGTAGCATCCAGGCCATCACTCTTTGGAACCCAATTATCTCCCTCATCATTGCTTAACCATACGCCACCATCATTTACATTAAATAACTTATTGTTATAGGTTGGATGAAAACGAATTCCATGCATATCAGTATGCAATTGATTCCACCAATCAGTCAGATGCAGCCAAGTAACTCCGCCATCCATGCTGCGCCAGACAATGTGTGCTGCCAGAAAAACAATATCCGCATTATTAGGATCAGCAGTCATGCTGAAATTATAATCACCTTGTCCGCCGCCAATATCAGCAGAATCGTAGCCTACCAAGGTCTGTGTTGTATTATTATGGTACACGGTTACAAAATTAATTCCGCCATCATTTGATTTTAAAATGGTTCCGCCATCGGTAACCATCCCAACATAGACGACATTAGAATTTGCTGCACTAACCGCAATGCGCATCCCTCCGCCAGATCCGCCGCCGGGAATAGCAAAACCATTTGCATTGGAAGTTTGTGTCCAGGTGCTTCCAAAGTCAGATGAGTGCCAAAACTCAGAGGAAGTAACAGCATATAAATTAGAATTGCTGCCTGGCTGCAATTGCATATCTTTAAAATCACCGCTGCTTTCAACTATATTCCAGGAGGCACCAGCATCAATAGATTTATAAATACCAATATCTGTCGCAGCCACAAGAATATTATTATTTGTTGGGTCCATTAATATTTCAACAGGCAGTAGATTCCCCATCCCTGTGGTGGATTGCGCCCATGTTCCACCGCCGTCAGTGCTTTTCCATACACCGAAAGCTCCATAATAATAATTTGGATCACCTGTGCCCAGATACAAAATATTGTCATTTGTATAATCAATACAAATGGATGCACACGAGGTCGCAGGTAAATTATCCGTTCCCGTTTTTAACCAGCTGTGTGCAGTATCGTTGCTTATCCATAAGCCGCCAGATGCACTAACCGCATACATTTTTTGAGGATTAATGGGACTAAATTTTAACTGGCAAACGCGGCCAATACCGTTTACCTGACCGGTTGCATTAATAGGGAATAAATTTGGACCGGTCAATTGCCAAGAGTTTCCGGGCTGAGCATTACTTAATAAATATGCACAAAACAGTGTAACTATTATAATTGATTTTTTGTAACTCATTTTTTTAATAGGGATCAAAAATATGACTGATTTTTTGGGACTCTCATCAACTAATCAACAACCTTATTTCTGACGCTGTTGTTTCCATATATTTAATTGTTCGTCTGCACTTAAAATTCGACCATTTTCCTGAACATACGGTTTTACAATGAGTTTCCAATGTTCAAATTTTTTACAATCCAACGAATATTTATCTGTATCCTCCTCTTCATGTGATTTAAACAATCTTTGAAAGACATTTTGCTTGGGCTTTGCTTCTTTTTTTTGACCGATTATTTCATTCTCTTCTCTCGGCTTTTTGTGTTTTGCCCAAAAATTATCATACGCCTTTACTGCCTCAAAATAGTTTACCTGCGGGTCGTTCATCATACTAATCCAATATGGATATTTAGTATAATTAACATGTTTGCCTTTATCTTGTGCCAGAAGTAAATTTGAAAATAAAATGAATAGAACTATGATCGAAACCAATCGTTTAAGAAATACGTTTTGCATGTTAAACATTATTTTATTTGTGTAAATATACTTTTTAGAATTTAGTATTTCAAGAAGTATTTGCTTAATATTACTCCATTCGAACCTAGAAAACATATGTAATTGTTAGATTAAATTAAATATTTCATCAGAATATTAAATATTTTTTTCACCAAATTGACATGGCAGACAAGCATCTAAATAACTCCTATTTGCAACTTTGGTGTTCAATGATTCTTATTTTTTTTCAATTTAGGCTAAAGCCTCGTCATCCTTGAATTCCGGCAGCCTTGGACTTAAGGTCGCAGCAATTATAGAACTCCCGATTTATGTGGGCTTTTTTGTCCAATTAGGAAAAAAATACCGAAATATTGATTAATAAAACAAAAAACA
>CAISYK010000477.1 GCA_903889605.1 uncultured Bacteroidota bacterium | reverse complement strand
TAGTATTTATCAAGGCATCATTTAATAAACTAGATCATTCAATACTCAAGAACTTTTAACCTGAACTTTGAGATCTCAAATTTAAGATTTTTTTTACCTAAACCGGTGTAAATTTTTAATAATTTTGCTTAACAGAAAATCTAAAATATTTTAAAATTATTGCAGAAAAGCCTATTACAGCGATCTATTCTGCACAAAATAAATTTCAGCGTTCTTTGCGTAAAAACTTTGCGCTCTTTGCGTGAAAAAACAAATATCAAATGACAAAAAAAGATCGCTTTGAAAAAATCATAGCCTATTTCAGTGAACATCAACCGATGGCTGAAACAGAGCTGCATTACAAAAACCCGTTCCAGCTGCTCACTGCTGTTATACTTTCAGCACAATGCACCGACAAACGTGTAAATATGGTTACACCGGCTTTATTTAAAGCCTTTCCAACGCCTGAAATAATGGGTGCAGCAAGCAGTGATGAAGTGCTGAAATATATAAAAAGCATCAGCTATCCTTCCAGTAAATCCCAATATTTAGTAGGCATGGCAAAGATGCTGACGGATGATTTTAATGGAGTGATTCCTTCGGATACAGATGACTTGCAGAAACTGCCTGGGGTTGGACGTAAAACAGCAAATGTTATTGCATCAGTAGTATTTAAAAAACCGGTCCTGGCAGTTGACACGCACGTTTTCAGAGTAGCGGCGCGATTGGGGTTAACAACAGATTCAACAACACCTTTGGAAACAGAAAAACAATTAGTAAAACACATTCCTAAAGAAAAAATTGCAATTTTTCACCATTGGATAATTTTACATGGCCGTTATATCTGCACAGCACGTTCTCCGAAGTGTTATGATTGTCCTTTACAGAAGTTTTGTAAGTATTTTGAAAATCTGCAGAGAAAAGTGAAAAAGTAATCTCTTTTGCTTATAGTAATTTCGAGCGGTTAATTTATTAAAAGAAAAAAGCAATAAAAAATGACGTATTTTAAATCTCTTGTCATTCAGAATCCTTACATTTTTAGGGAAGGATTCTGAATCTTTTCAATATGAAGAAGATTCTACTGCGAAGAACAAGATCCTTCATAGCCGCCAAAAGGCGCTTCAGGATGACATCGTAAATAATTGATAATCTGCTGATATAAAAACACCTAATGGCAACTGAGTCGAGAAAGTGCGTTGGCATTTTATTTTTCTTAACTAAACCACATTGATATACAATTATTTCCCTTCACCCGTAAAATGGATTTTTTGTATGAAAA
Source organism: uncultured Bacteroidota bacterium (assembly GCA_903889605.1). Classification (GTDB taxonomy): domain Bacteria; phylum Bacteroidota; class Bacteroidia; order 2-12-FULL-35-15; family 2-12-FULL-35-15; genus 2-12-FULL-35-15. The sequence goes on along the minus strand of CAISYK010000477.1, from coordinate 1,454 downwards.
TATGCAATTTCTAATTTTGCATCGATATACAGCCAATAACCATAATGGTTAAAATTATTAAAATCAGCCAGTGATTAAAATTTGGCGACATAAAATAATTTTTAGATCTGGATAAGCCGAATGTGCCGTTATTTACCATAATATTTTTTTATTGAAGCAAATTTAAATGAGCTTTTATGCCTCTATATTTTTTTTCGTTGGACAGGCATTTTAAATAGCCAAAATCAAAGGTTATCGCGCCTAAGGTCGTGTATGAAATCAATTCCGAACTCTGAAGACGCTGATTATTGAAACTAAATCTGTTTTTTCTCAGTGGTTCTCATGTTTTTCTTAGTGGCTCTCTGTGTAATATTTTTGTTTCACATAGGACTGTTTAAGGCCTTCATTTGAAACGCTTTAGTGGTTCTCTGTGTAATATTTTTGTTTCACATAGTCAGCAGAGAAATATTCATAAACTAAAACAACCTTGAACTACTTATTTTTAATGATTTTAAATATTTTCAATTCTTTATTACCATTAAATACTTTAATGAAATATATTTCATTGGCCAAATCAGAAACAGATATGGAAGTCTGACTTCCGTTCAGCTTTTGTTTTTCAATTAGTTTGCCTTGAGCATCATACAGCTGGTAAGTCATATTTTGAGTATCGGCATTTTGGACACTTAATATAACAAAATCAACCGCTGGATTCGGATATACGGAAAGGACAAGATTAATATTTGTTTCTTCAATACCGCTGACAACCAATATTTCGTATGGCTGCTGCAAACCTTCAGTAATAGTACCTCCGAAACCAGTTGCTGTTAAATAATCTATCTGCCCAAGCGAGAAACTAACTGAACCACCGGTTCCACCGGCATTTCCACCAGATGTATTGGTATTTTGCTGTGCATTCATATCGAGATACCCGAATAATAAAAAACAAAAGACTATTATTATATTTCCTGCATTTAAAAAAGTTTTCATTTTATGATTCCTCCATTTTAATTTTAATAATACCTGCAGTTTCAAGAAAACTCTTCATTATATTTTTTACAATTTTATTCTCGAATAAAACAAATTTAGTAATGCCGTTATGTGAATATTTTTATTTTCGATATACAAGGATTATTGATAGCCGAAGCTGAATAATGTTATTTTAACAATTTTTGCTTGAATTGCTGAGTAAAACATTTCACCGCAAAGGTGCTAAGACGCTAAGCATTTTCATATAGTATCATACTTATATTATACTGTCTAAAACTGCTCGAAAGTATTCTGTTTATTTAAATATGCCCGAAATTTATTATAAACTATAATGACCGGCCTCAAATGCATTCGATTCAAAAATCAAACGTTATTCAAAGCGAGGGCATGTGCTGGAGCGGAAACTGTTTGAGGCAATGCGAATGTTAAAGTTTTGCACTGATCTGCAAGCCGAGTTTTTCCGCTCAGCTGAATGGCGTTGAGAT
>CAISYK010000476.1 GCA_903889605.1 uncultured Bacteroidota bacterium | reverse complement strand
TCAATCTTTTCTAAAAAGAAAAGGATTTCCGCTCCAATCCCTAACGCAGTTCTAAGAACAAATTAGATATAACTTCATTTATTATTATTTCACCGAAATTTGATTTATAAATTAAAGAATAAATAATTTTTATCTGATTCCATTTATTTAGACTAATACTGTATTGTTTTTTTTGAATAATTTATTTGAGTTTTACAAGGAATGATCGCAGTTTATATTTAATTAGATAGTATTTAATATTAACTTATGAAAAAACTAACACTGCTTTTTGCCTGTATTATTTATTTGATTAATAATATTAATGCCCAAACTATTCAACCAATTCCTTCGAATGTAAACCTATTCAATTCTATATCTAAGGAACGTCCAGCAGAATTTGAATATCTATCAGCACCTGATTACAAAGGTGAAAGAATAATACTTAAAAGCCCATCTGCCAAAAGTGATCGTTCACAGCAATTAAAACTGCCTTATCCAATAATATTTATTCATGGTCTTGGATCCAAGTCTGCTACTTGGGACTCAACAACCAATTTTATGGATTCACATTTTGGTTTAACTTTTGGCGGCCGGTTTGATTTCTGCTTAAACTCAGACAGCAATAATACAACTGCAAATAAATTTTTTTATCCTGCACCAAGTGCAGATATAACCTTGTTCAACTCTAATCTTACTGCCGGAGATTATTATTATGTAAACTTTGGTGTAGGCAGTGACGGCAGTGTTTATCCTCTTTCCAGTGATCCGCATTATGTAACCAGCGAGCAGCAGGCAATAGTTAAGCAGGCTGCGGCTCTTGCGCGTTCAATACATGATGTACTGCAGATTACAGGCAGAGATAAAGTGATACTTATGGGGCACAGTATAGGAGGATTGGCTTCAAGAGAATATTTACAAAATCCAGTTTATTGGCAGCCCGATGGTGCCCATCATGTGGCTAAATTAGCAACCACAGGGACTCCGCATGGAGGGAGCGGTTCAACATCATACGGATTACCGGTGAGCGGTGTAGATGAGCAGTCGGAGGCAATCAGGGATTTGAGAACAACTTATCATAACAGCAATGATTCTGGGGTTTTTATTTTTGGCGGTTTGGAACTTCAGGATAATATCGCTCACAAGGATGATAACAACAATATCAGCGGATTTGACTTTTATAATGTAGATGTAAATTGTAATGGGGTTACAGGAGAAAACATTATCGGTTTAAATAAAAAAAGTATACCCATTGATTTAGATTATTCATGTATTGTCGGCAAATGTTTAGGTTGCATTGTTGGAACGCCGGGGGATGGCGTTGTTCTTGAAAATAGTGCGGAACTTGAAAATTTTTATAATTTATCTGTTAACCCGGTTTTTAATTTGTTTTATTATAATGCATCCGCGTTTATTCAAATTCATACAAATTTACCAATGCAGAATTACCAAAATATGCAGGCTTTAGATGAGCCGAATGAGTATGAATTGGCCTATCATATTGATTTGGATACAGCATATACAGGTTTTATTACTGTTCAGCCGGCAGGTGGTTATAGTTATGACTATGATGATTACAAATTTTCTGTGTCTTCTAACAGCATTATCTACGTAAGTGTAAATAATATTGAATTAAATGATTTGATGGCTAAAATTGTAGATTCAGCAGGGAATACAGTTGGTTCAGTAGTTCACAGCAGCGGTTCTGCAAATATAAACTTTACACAAGCAGTGAGCGCTGGTGATTATTATTTTCAGATTTATGGAACGCCTGCCACGACAAGTTATTTGCATCCATATAGTTTTACCCTCACTAAAACCGGGGTTGGTGTTGGACAAATTGAAAAAAAATCGGATATATTAATTTATCCAAATCCTGCATCCAACTCTCTAAACATTTCAAATATTGCAGGCAAAACAAATATTAAATTAATTGACGTTCTTGGGGGAATTGTAATGGAAACAGTAGGGGAGGGGAGTATTACAATTGACACCAGCCAGTTAGATGGCGTTTATACACTCATTACAAACAGCAGTAGAGGCAGAAAAATAAGCAGAATTATTATTACCAAATAGCATATCCTTCCAATTATTAAAAAATGATTTACTCATTTTTATTAACTCAAGTTTAAGTGTAATAAAATAAATGTATTCATTCTGTCGTCAGCAATGTTAAATTTATATTTTGATAGAAAATCGTTTTAAATTTTTTCTGATTTTGTTATTAATTTCGGGAGCGGCTTCGGTTTTTAAAATTAACAATGCAAATAAGCCTCCAGTCACTATGCTCCTTACAGCTATGTCTACAATAAAATTACTAAATTCAGGGATAAAATAACCGACTAAAAATGTTCCGATAGAAATGATAATTAATTTTACAGAATTAAAATCATACGGCTGCATTTTAAATTTATAAAGAATAAACACCCAACGCATAATGTTGATTGAAGTTATAGTAACAGCTCCTGCAATAGCTGATCCGGTAATGCCATACAAAGGAATCAGTATATAATTTGATAAAACAGTTATTCCAACTAAAATTAGTACAAAAAATGCATCATAATAATAGTATTTGGAATTCGCTATTATCACCTGATTGATGCCTGTTGACATTTCAGCGATATATCCGGCTCCGACAAATAAAATAACATTTTTGCCTGAAGCATATTCAGGAGGAAGCAAATGCATAAT
>CAISYK010000475.1 GCA_903889605.1 uncultured Bacteroidota bacterium | reverse complement strand
GAAATCCTTTTTGTGAGGCACGAACAAAAAGATTGAAGCCCTTCGACTTCGCTCTGGATTAACTCCAAGCCAGCCCCTTTCTTTTTTAAGAAATGGAAACGCCAAAATAAATTTAAATATAAAATAAATAATATCGACTTAAAAATAAGTCAGAAGCCTTATAAATATTACAGACATCAGCCAGGTAATTATTTTACAATCAGCACCGGCACTGTCACATAATGCCTCACAGAATCAAGGACAGTCCCGAAGATTATATCCTTTATGCCGCTATGGCCATGTGCTCCCATTACAAGCAAATCGCAGTTTAAAATGTTAACAATTTCAGGAATACTTTTTTTAGGATTTCCAAAACCAAGCCTTGTTTGGATACAATAACCATCCAATTCTAAATCGCTTTTATATTTTTCAAGATTAAGTTGATCAGATACAGTTTCAAGGTCATCTATTTCATTGTCCATCATACGCGCACCAGCAGTTTCAACAACGTGAATTAAAATATATTCAGCAGTTTTTCCGCCTTGAGCTAAAGCATAGCTTATTGCTTTATTATCACTTGAACTAAAATCAACAGAAACAGCAATACGCTTATATTTAATGACATCCATAAGCTTCAGCTTTTCTACTTTTCCATGAGGAGCATGAGTTTTTGAATCATGTATTTTTTTAATCATAGGCACAAAAGTAATATACAACAGCAATATCACAGCACCGATCACTATAGGAATCAATGTAAGATATAGAACTAATGGATTTTCAGATTCATTTATCCATCCGCTGATAGTATCAAAAACTAATTTTGCATTTAATATAACTATGATTGCCGCCACTAACCATGCGCAAATTTTTACCCATGTTTTGTTCGCAAACTGCCCCATCTTTTTTTTATCACTTGTTAAATGAATAAGTGGTATAACAGCAAACCCAAGTTGAAGACTCAAAATAACCTGGCTTAAAATCAGCAGCTGAACCGTTGCCCCTTCGCCTAAAAAATAAATAGTTAAAAATGCGGGAATAATAGCAAGCATACGTGTTACCAGCCTTCTTACCCAAGGCTGAATCCTTAAGTTCAAATAACCTTCCATGATTATCTGACCTGATAAAGTTCCGGTAAGTGTAGAACTTTGCCCTGCAGCAATAAGAGCAACAGCAAACAATATAGGAGCAAAACTGTTCCCTAAAACATTGTTAAGTAATTTATGGGCATCTTGAATTCCGGCTACATTGGTAAATCCATTGTAATAAAAAGCTGATGCAGCAAGTATTAATATTGCAGCATTAACAAAGAATGCTAAATTTAATGCTGCAATTGTATCAATAAAATTAAATTTTATTGCTTCTTTTATTCCTTTCGGTGTCCTGGCAATTTTGCGGGTTTGAACCAATGATGAATGCAGATACAAATTATGAGGCATTACCGTTGCACCAATAATTCCGATTGCGATGTATAAGGCTTCGTTATTGGGTAAAGAAGGAATAAACCCCTTTATAACCTCCGCCCCATTTGGCTTTGCAAAAATTAACTCAGCAATAAAAGCATTACCAATAGTTGCAATAAGCACGAGGATAAAAGCTTCCATTTTACGTATCCCGGAGCGTTGTAATGCCAGCAGGAGCAAAGTATCAGCAACAGTAATTGAAACACCTGCCAGCAGAGGTATATGAAACAATAACTGTAAACCTATTGCCATACCAATAACTTCGGCAAGGTCACAAGCCGCAATAGCAACTTCGGCTAAAAGCCAATTGAAAAAATTTACCACTGGTGGATATGCTGCCCTGGAGGCTTGTGCCAGATCCAAACCGCGCACCAAACCTAAACGTGCACTTAAACTTTGTAATAATAAAGCCATGAAGTTACTCAAGGCAAGAACCCAAATCAACTTATATCCAAACTGACTTCCGCCGGCTATATCGGTTGCCCAATTGCCTGGATCCATATAACCTACACTCACCAAATATGCAGGACCGATAAATGAGAATAGTTTCTTCCAAAAGCCTGTATTAACAGTAGTGTCAACACTCGAGTTTACTTCCTGAAGAGATTTATCTGTAAGAGGTTTCATTGTGATAATGAAGTTTCGGACTGTTTTTCCTTTAGTTTATGCTGATGGTTAAGGAAAGAAGCCTGTAAAAAAAACGCAGCTCGACGATGCGCTTAAATCTTCTTTGTTTTTATTTACATAATATTATTTTAGTGCTGCTTCGCTTAACCCTATCGTT
>CAISYK010000474.1 GCA_903889605.1 uncultured Bacteroidota bacterium | reverse complement strand
GCCTAAACTACCGCCGATTACTAAAATTGTTTTTTTGTCGGAACTTAAGCCAAAAGTCTCCAATCCTCTATCGCGTTTGCCTTCCAGACTAATAATATCCTGACGGATTGGATTTCCAGTCAATAGAATTTTTTCTTTAGGAAAATATTTCTCCATTCCGGAATACGCTACACAAATTTTATCTGCTTTTTTAGCAAGAATTTTGTTGGTAATTCCCGGATATGAATTTTGTTCTTGAATCAATGTAACAATGCCTTTATTTGCTGCAACCTGCAGCATAGGTCCGCTTGCAAATCCTCCAGTACCAATTACAGCATCTGGTTTAAACGATTTGAGGATTTTCTTTGCTTTTATTAAACTGCTGATAAGTTTTAAAGGAAAAGCCAAATTCGACATTGTTATTTTTCTCTGAAAGCCGCTGATCCAAAGTCCTTCAATTTTGTATCCCGCGGCCGGCACTTTTTCCATTTCCATCTTTCCTTCGGCACCGACAAATAGAAATTCAGTATCCGGCTTTAATGCTTTAATAGCATTGGCAATAGCAATTGCAGGGAAAATATGTCCTCCTGTTCCTCCTCCGCTGACAATTATTTTAAGCGACTGCAAGTATGCCTCCTTCCTGACTAGTCTCGTTTTCGCGACTAACACTTAATATCATTCCTATTGCGATACTTGTAAACCACATAGATGTACCTCCCATGCTTATCAATGGCAGCGGCTGACCGGTTACAGGGAATAAATTAACCGCAACAGCCATATTTATTAGTGCCTGAAATACTAAACTAAATGTTAATCCAATAGAAAGTAAACTGCCGAATGTACGTTCACTTTTATTTGCAATACGAACTCCTCTAAACAATAATATAAGGTATAAAAAAACTATAAAAATTGCTGTAATCAGCCCCCATTCTTCAATAACAATAGCGAATATAAAATCGGATGATGCTTGAGGTAAAAAATTTCGCTGCATACTATTGCCAGGACCTTTACCCATTATGCCGCCTGTAGCTATTGCAATTTTGGCTTGTTCAGCCTGAAAATTGCTTTCACTATCTCCGCTTCTAAAGTTTTCTATGCGTGCTTTCCAAGTGGCACCGCGAGGAATGGCATTCGGAAAATTAAAAATTAAAACAATTAGTAATATACCGGCAAAGAGTCCTGAACCAACGAGCAGAAGGAGGTGTTTAGCATTCATTCTTCCAATGAACATCAAAACAAAACATGTCATAAACAGCAATGCTGCAGTGGAAAAATTTGATGGTAAAATCAAGGCACAAATAATTATAACAGGAATTACAATTGGTAAAAATGCTTTTTTAAAATCTTTAACTACATTTTGTTTAATTGACAGCATCCTTGCAACGTAAGTTATTATTGCAAGTTTTGCAAAATCGGAAGTTTGGAAAGTTAAAGATGTACCGGGGATTGCCAGCCATCTGGTGGCTTCTCCAGCGCTCACCCCATTTATTAAAGTATATAATAATAACGGCGCCGCCAGCAAAACAGCGAGCTGTGATATTCTTGAAAAGT